>CAZRMA010000103.1:2153-10636 GCA_964600655.1 uncultured Ignavibacteriaceae bacterium | reverse complement strand
AGAAGAGATAAAGTTTTATTGAAACCTGTTACTTTACTTTTATTATTTATTCCAGATCACGTTTTAGAATGAATATCGTTATTTTTTAAATATTTTTTATCCAAGTTTTATAATTCTTAATTTTCAATAGAATAATTTTATAAAGTATGTCACAAATAAATTACCGAATGTTGATTCAGTATGACGGTACTCACTTTGCAGGCTGGCAAATGCAAGCTAATGCGGTTACCGTTCAGCAAAAAATTAGTGAGGCAGTAAAAACTGTTTTAAAAGAAGATATAAATTTGATAGGATCGGGGAGAACTGATACAGGTGTTCACGCTTGGGGACAGGTAGCAAATTTTAAAACTAATTCTGAGTTGGATCTTTACAGATTTAAATATTCTTTGAATTCCATTCTTTCTGTAGATATATCAATTTTAAAAATGGATGAAGTGCCCGAAGATTTTAATTCAAGATTTGATGCTATAAAAAGAAGTTACATTTATTTAATTTCAAAGATTCAAACTCCTTTTTATTTTAAATATTCTTATTTCTACAAAGGAAAGATTGATTGTAATAAACTAAATGATTTAGCTAAAACATTATTAGGCGAAAAAGATTTTACTTCTTTTTCAAAGAAAAACTCTGATACTGAAAATAAAATCTGTAATATTTACAACATTCAATTTAGAGAATCAAAAAATTTTATTGTAGCTATTGTTGAAGCAAATAGATTTTTACATGGTATGGTTAGAGCAATACTAGGCACATTACTTTATGCTCAAAAAGAAAACCTTGATGAAAAATTCTTAACCTCAATTATCGTTGCCAAAGATAGAGAGGCAGCAAAAGAAGCTGTGCCGGCAAAGGGCTTATTTCTTTACAAAGTGAGATATTAATTTTTGCATTACAATAATATTTGATCATAATTTTATAAGGGACTAATTATGGATTTTCTTGCTGGGCTTCATCCTAAAATTGTTCATTTCCCAATTGCACTTTTATCAGCATACGCTCTATTGGAAATACTTGGAGTACTATTTAGAAATGAGTTTCTTTCTAAAACCGCTCACCTGTTTTTATTTTTAGGAGTCCTTGGCGCATTAGCAGCGATACTAACAGGCAACCAAGCTGAAGAAGCCGCGGAACTACTGGAAAAGCAAGGCGCAATTATCCAGTTCCATGCAATTTCGGAACACTCTGATTTTGCAAATTACACTCTGTGGTTTTTTGCCGCCATTTTAGTAGGTAGAACTTTTTTAGTTTTAAAGAAAAAATTTCAAGGGACAATAAAATATTTATTTATTGTTTTAGCTTTGATTGGATTCTTTCTTGTTTTTGAAACAGGCGAGCGTGGTGGAAAGCTTGTGTATAAATACGGAATCGGTACTGACTTAAAGAAAATGGAAATTACTGAGTAATTTTTGTGCAAACCAAAATAAATATTTTATCAATTGCTTTAGCTGTACTTGTTGTAAATGTCATTGGCATTTTGTTAAAATTTTTTGGACTTGATGAATATATAATTATTGCAGGTTTTAGATTCCATTTAAGTTTAGCATTGCCTTTCTTTTTTATCATCAGGAAAAAAAATTTCTCATTCTTAAAAGAATATTTCTCAAGGCCAGCGTATAAAAAATATGCTGTAATCTTTATCTGGCTGTTAGTCCCAATTTTAGTTCTAATCTCGTCATTATTGCTTCTAAAGAAAATTAGTATATCTGATCCTTACCGGTTTTACGAATTAGGATTGTCTTCAATAATTGATTATCCTATTTACCTCGTTTGGAACCTTCCACAATTATTTCTGTTTGTTATATTTTTATTCTTATCCATTGAAGGAAGAAGATTTAAATTATTGATTACAACATTATTAATAATTTTACTTTTTATTTATGAGTTTATTCCATTTCAAAATAAAATTGTATTTAGCGTTAACTACGTTTTTAGTAATTATCTTCCTTTGATATTTGCTGCAGTTCTAATCGGAATTTTACTAAAATATTTTTCCAATCTTTATATCATTTGTATTGCAATATTTTCAACTCTGTGGATTTATTTTCTTTGTTTCGGGAGCAATTCTAAAGCTATTGTGAATTTATTATTTGCGGCCAATTACGATAGCTGGGGAGGTTTTTTTGCCTCCAGCAAAATGATAAATCCTTTTATATTGTCCGGATATTTAATGCTGTATATGATTATTGTTTTGTTTTCAACGAAATTAAAAAATAAAAGTTAATCACATCATTTTAGAAGAAAGTTATATTTTGTATTTTTATTTTCATAAATAATACACTAAATGAAAAAATTATTTCTACTTTTTATTTTACTATTCGCTAATCTACTAGCGGGTACTCCTCCTGCAGACAAAGCTAGAGGTTTCTTTATTGCGATGGGTGTTGGGCCGAGATTTCCGGTCGGTGATTTTGCAAATACAACCGATTTAGGGTACGGATTAAACGTAGAATTCTCATATACAGATAATGAGTATCTTCCTTTCTTCGTATTTACCAGATTTGGTTATGAACAATTTCCAGGTTCACCTGATTTTTACAAAATTACAGACTATTCAAATTATTCCACTTCTTCTATCCCTGTAAATTTCGGAATACGATATTATTTTCCGCCCTTGTTTGAAAATGTGCTTTTATTTATGCCGGTTTTGGAAGTTTCCGCGGCTTATACTTTTTTTGAAAAAGTGCATCAATTTAAACCGAACTCCGATAGAAATAATTTCACTGAAGATATTTCAAAAGTAGGTATAAGTGTGGGCGTGGGAATTTCAACATTTATGATGGACGTACTCGCCTCATACAATTATTTCCAAACAAACCAAACGGTTTTGCTGGACTTCAAAGTTAGGCTTCCTTTATTTATAAACTATTGAGAAGTAAAATGAATTATCAAAACTTATTAGTCGATATACAAAACTCAGTCGCAATTTTAACTATAAACAGGCCGGATAAATTAAATGCACTAAATAATTTAACTTTATCCGAGTTAAAAAATGTTTTTGACGAACTAAAAAACAATGATGAAGTTAAAGTAATTATTATTACAGGCAGCGGGGAAAAAGCATTTATTGCAGGTGCTGATATTTCTGAATTAAATAAGCTTAATATGATTTCCGGAAAAGAGTTTGCCGAACACGGTCAGGAAATTTTTGGATTGATTGAAGAATTTGATAAACCGGTAATTGCAGCAGTTAACGGGTTCGCTTTGGGAGGAGGGTGTGAACTTGCACTAGCTTGTCATTTCAGAGTAGCATCAGAGAATGCAAAATTTGGGCAGCCTGAAGTCAACCTCGGAATTATTCCCGGTTACGGCGGAACTCAAAGATTAACAAGATTGATTAACTCGGGAAGAGCGATGGAATATATTTTAACAGGGGATATGATTAATGCAGCTGAAGCGCTACGAATTGGCCTGGTTAACCACATTTATACGCAGAAAGAATTAATTGCCAGTACAATTGAAATTGCAAATAAAATCATTTCTAAGAGCCAGCATGCAGTTAAGATGGCAATAAAAGCGGTGAAAGCAGTTGATGAAGTTTCTTCAAAAGAGGGGCAAAGCTATGAAGCGAATCTTTTTGCTGTTTGCTGCGGGACAGATGATTTTACAGAGGGAACCTCAGCATTTCTCGAAAAACGAAAGCCTAATTTTAAAAATAAATAATTCGGATACTTCTTCTCCCTAAAAGTTTTCATTAATGAATGCAACAACTAAACGAACTTTAATTCAAATTTTATTTGGCGTTATCATCGTATTGCTGCTGGCTAATCATATTTACAAAAAATACATAATGATAAAAATGCCGTCGGAAAATACGGAAACCAGTTCAAAGCTTGTTGAGGAAAAATTTCTTTCAAGTGTAAATAGTTTTGGATTGAAAAAAAGCTGGGTGACTAAAACAAAATTTAAAAGCAGTTCATCTCATCTTATCAAACAAGATTCAAGTATTAAATCCTTTAAAATATCTGTACCGCAAGACTTGCCTATCCCTGTTATTTTAAATGAAATTAGTTCATCGTTAAAAAATGAAAATGTAGATATAGTATCTGAAGAAGAAAAAATAAATGGCAAAACAATGTTGTCCATCTTTTCAAAAGAAAATTTGAAATTAGCTGCTTTATTTGAATATAACAGTGAGACAAGACGTAAAGCCGGATATGTTGGAGTAATAATTTCTGGTCTGGAAGAATTAAAGGAAGATGAAATAAGTCAAATCTTAAACTTCCCCGAGCTGTTTGGCTATTATATAATCCCTTCAAAAGAATCAGCCAAGTTTGTTAAAAATCAATTGAAATCAAAAAAGGAATGCATCATTTTACTAAATGATGATATTGAAGAGCTTAAATTTAAATTACAAAATGATTATCCGAAATCCAGATTAAAAAGTTCAATACGCTCAATAATAGGATCTTTTCCAAAAGCTGCAGTAATTTTAGTTGATGATAAATCTAATTTTTACAAATCTTCCAATTATAAGTTTGTTGAATCTGAATTTGTGAAAAGAAATATCAAGTTAATCAAAGAAAGCAAATTAATTGATATTACAGGTGAAGCAAAAAGTCAACTTCAATCAACATTTCGAAATTTAGTTAAATCAGTAAATGAAAATTGGGGGAAAGTTATAATTGTACCTGCGGATAATTTTTCTATAATTGAAGATGAAGTTATTAAGTTAAGAAAGATTGGTTATAGGTTTATAAATCCATCGCAAATTTTATTGAACACAAACTAAATTACAGCTCGTCATTCCCAACTTAATTCGGAATCAATTTCAAATAAAATCTAAATTCAGAAACAAGTTCAGCATAGATGTAATAATACTAATTAATCATTTCCCCAAATAAATCAACTTCACTTATTTCACCAGCATTTAATTCTTTTAGCGAATCTAATATTTTACTCTTATCGCCAACTATAACAATTACTAAATTTTCAGGGAAAATACTTTCTGCTGCAGTTTTATCAACATCATCAATTTCAACACTTTTAATATTATCAATGTAGGTATCGAAATAATCATCAGAGAGTGAAAAAATAGCTTTGCTGGTTAAGTTTGCTGTAGTTTGACCATATGTTTCGAAATTTGAAGGGAACTTTCTGATAATTGATGACTTTGCAAAAGCGAGCTCCTCTGTCGTTACTCCCTCGGTGATTTTAGAAAGTTCATTTAAAATTTCTTTAACAGCATTTGCAGTATTTTCCTGTCCGACAGAAGTTGAAGTAAAAAAGTATGCACCATCTTTGTAATAATTAAATCTTGAAAAAGCTCCGTAAGTATAGCCCTTATCTTCACGTAAATTTAAATTGATTCTGCTGGAAAATTGTCCCCCTAAAATTGTATTTAGGATATGTTTTGAAAAGTAATCCTTGTTGTTTCTTTTAGAAGAAATATGACCAATTCTAATTTCACTTTGTACCGAATCTTTTTTATCGAATATATAAAAATGAGTTTTATTTTTATTATTGCTATTAATTTCAATCTGATTAAAACTTTTCTTTTTCCAGCCGATTAAATTTTTGTTCAGTTTATTTTTCAAATCATTTAAAGAAATATTTCCTGCAATTATTAATGCAGAATTATTTGGAATAAAATGGCTGGAATAATAATTTTTTACATCTGCCATAGAAATATTTTTGATAGTTTTATCATATCCCAAAGTTTGATATGCATAAGGATTATCATTTCCGAACACAAGCTGGTCAAACAAAGAAGAAGCAATTTCATCTGGTTCATCGCGAAGCTGAAGTATCTTTGTTTCAACTTTTCTTTTTTCTCTTTCAAAATCTTTTTTATTCAAATGTGGAGTGAGAATTACACTGCTGTAAAGCTGTAGTGCTTTTTCAAAATTATCGGTCAAAGTTTGAAGCGTAAGATTAATTGTGTCGCTGCCGCAGCTGACATTGAAATTTGCTCCAAGCAATTCAAACTCGTCGCTTAATTCTAATGCATTAAAATCACCAGCACCTTCATCTAACAGCATAGAAAATAAATTTGCTAATCCCTTTTTATCTTTTGGATCATATTTGCTCCCGCATTCGGAAACTAAATTTAATTGAATAATCGGCAGATTGTCTTTTTGAATAAATAAAACTCTAAGTCCATTTTCTAGTTCGAACCCATTTATTTGAGGCAATGAAAATTTAATTTCATCAGTTGGAATTGGCTTTACAGCTCTGTCAGTAATCATCAAGAATTTCCTTTCCCGGAGGGATTGATGCTTGCTTCTTTAGGAACGATTTTTAGTTCCACATAAGGCCTATAAAAATATTTCTCCACGGCACTTTTTACTTCTTCCTCAGTTACTGATTCATAGCGCTTCAGGTCTTTATTAAAGGAATTTGGTTCATCCAAGTAATAGTTATATGAATTTAATTGATCAGCAAGTGAATCGATCAAGTAATAGTTATATGAATTTAATTGATCAGCAAGTGAATCGATATTCTGCAAGGAAAAAATAAAACTAGATTTGATTCCATTTTTAGATTTTATTAATTCCTTCAATGAGATGGAATTCATACGTATATTATCCAATTCATTAAAAATTTCGTTTTTGATTGTATCAAGTGAAACTCCGGGTTTTGCAGTCGCAATAAACATAAAATGGCCTGCATACTTTCCGGAGTATTGATAAGCTGTTATGTCCTGCGCTAGTTCTTTTTCAAACACCAATGATTTATATAAGCGCGAATTTTTAGAGCCGGTTAGGATGTCAGATAAAATATCGAGAATTGCATCATCTTTGGCGTAAGCCTTATCTGAATGCCAGGCAAGATAAAGCCGCTCCAGCTGAACATTGTCTTGATGAATTATAACTTTATTCTCACTAAGCTTTGATGGTTCAACGGGTAAATTTTCCAATCCATTTGTCGCAGGTATATCATCAAAATATTTTGAGATTAAATCTTTAACGTTTTTTTTATCAAAGCTGCCAGCAACCACAAGTGCAGCATTTGAAGGAGAATAATATTTTTTGAAAAAGCCCGATACGTCATCAATAGTAAAGCTTGAAATATCTTCCAATGAACCTATGGTGGACCAGCTGTAGGGATGATTCTTATGATACAAGTTTGAAATTAGAAGTTCCCAGGCAAGTCCGTATGGCTGATTGTCGTATCTTTCCAATCTTTCATTACTAACAACTTCTTTTTGATTTTTAAGTTTTTCCTGAGTTAAAGCCGGAAGTAAATAACCCATTCTATCCGATTCCAGCCAGAAAATTAATTCTAAAAAGTTAGCAGGAATTTTTTCATAATAATTTGTTCTATCAAAACTGGTGGATCCATTTAAGCTTCCCCCGGCTTCCTGTATATACCTGAAGTGTGCCTCTTTGGGTACATTTTGAGAACCTTGAAACATCATATGCTCAAACAAATGAGCAATACCGGTTTTTCCTTTATGTTCATTTGCAGAACCAACTTTGTACCATATGTTTACGGCAGTGATTGGAAGATTATTATTCTCGTGAAGTATAACTTCAAGTCCGTTTTTTAATTTATACTTTTCGTATTCTATGTTTAGTTTTTTCATCTTAGGTATTTCAATGCAATAATTTTAGTACGCGATCAAGTCTTACAGAGCCAAGCAGTCTAAAAAAATCAGTGAAGGGAATATCTCTATCCCAGGAGAACAAAGTAATAAATGCTTCACCTACAACCCTATCGCGGGGAACTATTCCCCAGAAACGACTGTCATAGCTGTCGTTTCTATTATCTCCCATCATAAAATAATAGTCTTTTTTAAACGTATATTCTTTAACTGGAACGCCTTCAATTGTAATTAAGTTACCGGAAATTCCGACTACTCTTTTTTCATATTCACGATCAATGATTGTTCTCCACTGTTCAATGTTGCTAAGGTTAAGATGGATCTTATCACCTTTCCTTGGAATTATGAATGGCCCCCAGTTATCTTCATTCCACGGCATGCCTTTAGGAAAAATTCTTGGATCAATTAAGCCTTTGGGATTGGGCGGATCAGTGTTATAAAGTATATGCGTTGGAACCCGGAACTGTTTATGGTTAACAAAAACTACTTTGTCAATTACTTGAATAGTGTCCCCGGGAGTTCCAATACATCTTTTAACATAATTAACATTTGCTTCAGTTGGCTCCAGCAAATCACGATCGCCAGGCCATTCAAATACAACAATATCATTTGGTCTTGGATCTCTGAATGCTGGAAAGCGAAAATATGGAAGTCTTATTTCTGTAAATGGGATATATTTTGGAGAAGAAGATCCGTAAATAAATTTGTTCACCAAAACAAAATCTCCGACTAAAATTGTGTTTTCCATAGAACCAGTTGGGATTCTAGTATTTTGTACCACAAAAGAAATTATAAGTAAAGCTGCAATGGCGGCAAACAAAAGCTGCTCAAAAAATTCTTTGGCTTTTTCTGCTGGAGTTTGCGGTTTTTTTTCTTCTTCTTTTGGTTTTATTCCTATAAATTTTTTGAAGCTTTCTTTAAATGACAATTTTTTCTCCTT
>CAZRMA010000103.1:0-2053 GCA_964600655.1 uncultured Ignavibacteriaceae bacterium | reverse complement strand
AAAAAATCATTTACAATTTTCGGATTCGCTTTGCCCTTAGTTTCCCTCATTACTTGACCGACAAAAAATCCAAAAACTTTTTCTTTGCCGTCAATATATTCCTGAACTTGAGACTGATTTTTACTTAATATCTCTTCAATTATTTTTTCTATTTCGGATGTGTCGGAAATTTGCAAAAGATTTTTTTCTTTAACTATTTCCTCTGGACTTTTATCTTCTTCAAGCATATTTGCAAAAACATCTTTTGCAATTTTTCCGCTGATGGTTCCTTCATTAATTAAATTAATCAGTTTTCCTAAATTCTTAGATGAAATTTGAAATTCAGTAATATCAATTTTTTTATCATTTAAAATTTTTAAAACATCAACCATAACCCAATTGCTAGCAGATTTATAATCATTAGTAACCTTGATAACATTTTCATAATAATCTGCAGTGGATTTTGATTGTGTTAAAATATCGGCGTTGTATTCTGGAAGCTTAAAATTTTCAATAAATCTTTTTCTTCTTACGTCGGGAAGTTCCGGCAGATTAGCAGAAATTTCATTCTTCCAGTTTTCATCCACTAAAACGGGCAGCAAATCAGGTTCAGGAAAATATCGATAATCATGTGCTTCTTCTTTACTTCGCATCGGCCTGATTTCATTTAAATCTGCGTCCCACAAAAGAGTTTGTTGAACTATTGTTCCGCCGTCTTCAATAATATCTATTTGTCTTTCAATTTCATAGCTAATAGCCTTTTCCACATTTCGGAATGAATTCATGTTTTTTACTTCAGTCTTAGTCCCTAACTTAGTTTCGCCTTTTAATCTGACAGAAATATTAGCGTCACAGCGAAGCGAACCTTCTTCCATATTGCCATCGCAAATTCCAAGATACTGAACTAATTGTTTTATAATAGACAGATACAAATAAGCTTCCGTTCCAGTTCTCAAATCAGGTTCACTTACTATTTCCATCAAAGGTACTCCGCATCTGTTCACATCAACCAATGTTTCAAATGATTGGTCATGAATAGATTTTCCAGCATCTTCTTCCATGTGAATTCTTGTAATGCCGATTTTCTTGGTGGATTTATCCGGGAATTGAATATTTACAAATCCATGTTCGCAAATCGGCTGATCAAATTGAGAGATTTGATAACCTTTGGGAAGATCGGGATAAAAATAATTTTTCCTGGCAAAAGTAGATTTTTCATTTATTGTGCAGTTAGTTGCCATTCCCATAAGCGAAATAAATTCAACAACTTTTTTATTCAATACAGGTAAAACTCCCGGGTGGCCAAGGCAAATGGGGCAAACATTGGAATTTGGGGCATTTCCAAAACGAGTTGAACAACCACAAAATATTTTTGATTCCGTTAAAAGCTGAGCGTGGACTTCTAAACCAATAACTGCTTCGTATTTGCTATCCATTTATGAATGTTTTAGTTTGAAAAAAACAAATATAAAAAAGAATACATACATATAGAAAGGTAATTGCCTTAGAAGTTTTTTATAATTTAAGCCATCCAATAGTTTTTATTTTGACAATATTTGAAATAAATGAACAAAAAATCATCCGCCAGATTATTTTTTTATCTTTTAATTATTTTATCCTTCATAGAGGCATTGTATTTTTATCAATTAATGCCTGTAAAAACAGCAACGCATTTTAATATTTACGGTCAGCCCGATGGCTGGAGCAGCAAATCCACTATATTACTAATTAATACCGCAGTTGTAATATTATTTGCTTTAATTTTTAGAATTATTATTTTATTTACTCCTAAAATTCCAGAAGGATTGATTAATCTCCCCAACAAACATTATTGGCTATCAGAGAAAAGGAAAACAGATTCATATCAAAAAATTAACAATTTTTTATTTTGGATTGGTGATATAACACTTTTATTCTTTTTGTTATTATTTTATTTGATCTATAAATCCAATATCAATAATTATGCTTCAATATCTCCCAGAATTTGGATTTTGATGATAGCATACTTAGGCGTGCTTTCAATTTTAACTATAAAATTTTATAAATATTTTAATAAAATTCCCGATAAATGATT
>CAZRMA010000102.1:0-10668 GCA_964600655.1 uncultured Ignavibacteriaceae bacterium | reverse complement strand
GGATCAAGTTGCGTGTGCAACCGGCGGAATTATAACTATAGATTTTAATGATCCTAAAAACCCATTGATTAAAAAAATTGATTTTGATTTTAACTCTACCGGGTATAAATTGATTGTAGTTGATACTGAAGCAAGTCACGCTGATTTAACTGAAGATTATGCTTCAATTCCCAAAGAGATGAAGCTGGTTGCAAAGTATTTCGGAAAGGAATTTTTAAGCGAAATCGGTTTGAAAAAATTATTCTCGAAATTAAAACCGCTGCGAAAAAAATTAGGTGACAGAGCTGTGCTAAGGGCAATTCATTTTCTAGAGGAAAATAAGCGCGTAGACAGATTAGTTGAATCATTAAATGGAAATAATTTCACTGTCTTTTTATCAATTATTAATGAATCAGGAAATTCATCTTATAAATATTTACAGAACATTTACTCGACTCATAATTTTAACGAACAAGGTGTTTCAATAGCTTTAGCTTTAAGCGATATGTTTATTCAAGAGTATGGAGTTGGAGCAAGCCGTGTTCACGGCGGCGGTTTTGCTGGTACAATTCAAGTTTTTCTGCCTAAAGAACTGGTTGACAAATACACAAATTTTATTTCGAATGCATATGATAGAAGTTCAGTTAAAGTTCTTTCGATAAGAAACTACGGCGCAATTTGTCTTGATGATTTATAATATAAAATTATCTCAGCTGATTTTATCCCACTCAACAACTGATTGAAAAACAGTTTTCCCACTCACTTTATTTTTTGCCTCAACAATATTAATCATTTCAGTTAAAGTTTGATTTGAAATTGAGACTTCAATCTCATCTCCATAAAAACTTTCCGATTGGAAAGAAACAGTAATATTTTTTATAACATGATTTGAATGAAATTCTTTTGAAAAACAGTTTAAAATCATTTCTACGTATTTGGTGTTATTTACATGCTGGTTTAAATCGAGGTCAGTGTATTTAAAAACTTTGCTTTCAATAATTTTACTTTCTTTCAATGGATTTAATTTTTCAGGATAAACATTTAAAGCATCTTCATCAGGTTCATAGGGAATTTTTATATTCATACTTTGCAAATCAACAATTCTTTTAGTCTTAATATTAACCGGAAGCCACGCAGTAGATGCTTTAATTATAATATTACCTTGCTCATCATAAAGTAAAAAATCTCTCATTGAATAAAGCTTGTACTTACATTTTGGCCAGGTTTTAATTTTAATTGTGTCTGTGTATTTGGGATACTTATCAATCTCAACACGTACCCACGATAACACCCATCCAAGATCATTTTTAAGCAAATCCTTATAGCCAAGATGGAGTTTGTCAGCATGTGCAGCAGCATTATCCTGTAAAAAAACAAAAATCGAATTTAATTTTAATCGATTATTGAAATCGGTATCGTTAGTTCGAATAGAAATTTTTTCTTCTAAATATTCTTTCAAGTAAATTCCTTATGCGTATAAATGACTAAATCTATTTTCAAATTTATACGAAATAATCAAATAAGTCTAAATTCTCATGTGTTTTTTATTTCAGGTGATTTAATATCAAAATATTAATATTCTAAATAAAAATTCAAAGTCAGAATCCAACCATTCGTTTTAAAATGCTTCCATTCAAATAAAACTGGGAATAACTTTCATATTCAAAGCTTATTATTCGTTACGCTTTGGGGGATAATTTATTTTCTTCCCCATAATAATTGTAACAATATTAAATCAATTTTCGTCTATAAGAAAAGATGCTAAGCAATCTTAAATACAATCTGCTGTTAAAGCAATTTAAGGATAGGATATACAGCTATTCAATTTACATGCTTAGAAACAGTATGGATGCAGAGGATGTAACTCAGGAAGTTCTTGTGAGATTATGGAAAAACATTGACAACTTTAATTTGAACTCAGCGAAATCTTACATTATGAAAATGACTCATAATCTTTGTCTCGATTATTTAAGACGAAGAAAAACATTCGTGAATCGCGAAATCGAAATCGATGAATTATTTGAGGATACTTATTCAAATATTGATGGAAATAATGAACCGGATGAAATGACTTGTAATGAAGATTTAAATCAAAAGTTAAAAAGTGCAATTGAAACTTTGCCCGAAAAATTAAAAAGTGTTTTCATGATGTATCAGCTTCAAGGAATGAAATATAAAGAAATTAGTGAAGTTTTAGATATCCCGATAAATAGTGTAAAAGTTTATTTAATGCGATCAAGAGTGAAACTTCAAAAAGAATTAAAACAAGTTAAACATGAATATTCGATCAAAAATTGATGAATCATTATTAAATAGAATTGTTGCCGCAGCTTACGGCGATGGCAGCATTTTAGAAAGAATTAAAATTTACTTTTTGGCATTACGCAATAAGGAAGTGCAAAAATTATTTAATGAATATAAAAAAACTGCAAACGCAGTGGGAAATATTGAGATCGATAAATGTCCGGAAGAAATCATTGAAAAGATTAAAATTAAATCTGGTTACTTAAACAATAATATACTGTCTTCTGCATTAAGTTTTTTGAATAGATTGTTTCACAAGCCAATATACGCTGTAGTAGTGACATTAATTTTTATTTCGGCTGCTGCTTCTTTGTTCTTATTAAATCAAAAAAGCTCTGGACAAGTTTCAAATAAACATATAGCTCAGGCAGAAAAACAAGTTAAGCAGTCTCTTGTTTTCGTTAATAGAATATTTGAAAAAACTGCCGGCAGAGTGGAAAACGATATTCTTAAAGAACAGGTCGCAAAGCCCGTACATGAAGGTATTTTAACAATCAATAAACTCTTTAAGGGAGGGTAAAAAAATGAAAAAACTAATTAAAATATTGCCAATCATAATTGTGTTGTTTTCAATCAACTTGGTGGCGCAGGAGAAATACGATTATTCAAATGACCCCGGATATGTTGATTTCGGAGACCTCACAAAATTTTACGAAAATAATGATGTAACCGAAGTTCTTGTTGAGAAAAATTTACTAAGGTTAGTTGCAAATGCAACAAAAGATGAAGACACTGCTCTTTTTGATTTATTAAGCGGACTTAAATTGGTAAAAGTAAATTCATTCAAAAATAATGGTTCGAATAGAAATGAAATCATTAGTAAAATTGAGGATATAAATAAAAAGCTTACTACAAAAAACTGGGATAGGATTGTACATGTTAAAAGCGGTGAAGAATATACAAATGTATATATTAAATCAAACTCTTCCGATGATACTATTGAAGGTTTAGTTGTAACTACTTATCAAAATGATGGCGAAGTTACTTTTGTAAACATAGTAGGTAAAATAAACCTGGAAAGTATTGGAAGACTGGGGAAAAAATTTGATATACCCTCACTTGGTGACATAAACAAAAACAAAGGGAGTTGAAATGAAAACCAGGCATTTTATAATCCCAATTGTTATAGGATTATCAGCCTTAATCTTTACCGGCTGTTTTGGAGTCGATGGCGATTTCATCAAAGTAAAATCATTGGTGATGAATTCAGTTGATGGAGACTTTAAAAAGGATGTAGAATTTTCTGTAGGTTCGGTTGGAATGTCATTCGCAAGGCTTGTAGTAAGTATTGATAATGACGATGAAGATGCAAAAATGATTCTGAGAAATATTTCAGGAGCTCAAATTGGAGTTTATAAGAAAAACCATTATACAAATACGGTATTTAATTTTTCATCCTTCAAAGATTTAGACAGAAAAATGCGAGATGAAGACTGGCAGAGCATTGTAAAACATGTTGAAGGCGATCAGTTGACAGGTGTTTATATAAAATATGAAGACGATGAAATAAATGAAGCTTATGTTATCAATATTGATGATGGTGATTTAACGATAGTTAGAGTTGAAGGTGATTTGGAAAATTTGATAGAGTACGCAATTAAGGAAAAGGGTTTGAAGAACTTTGACTATAATTAAAAAATATAAACCCAATTTCTTTAAGAAATTGGGTTTATAAAACTCACATATAGATATCAATGATTTTGAAAAGAATAGTTGATATGCTTTCCTACTAACAACATCCACGAATTTGTTATAATCATAATTTTATATTTTCTCCCAAAATTAATGAGTAAACAAAAATAATTTTTATTATTTTATATGCTAATAAATTAGGTTACCACAAATTTAATTTATCACGTATGTATCTGTCCATAAATTAATTTATTTCTATTTTTTATTCCACATAATCGGAGGGGTTAATGGAATTAAGCTTTTTAGATATCTCTCTTTTTGTAGCATTCTTTGCAGTCGTCATAGGTGTAAGTATGTACAAAAGCCGTAAGGAAGAAAATGAAGAAGATTTTTTCCTTGCAAGCAGAGGATTGATTTGGCCTATCATTGGAATCTCCCTTATAGCAGCAAATATTTCTACTGAACAATTTGTTGGAATGGCTGGACAAGGCGCTGGGAATGTTGGATTGGCAATTGCCAGTTATGAATGGATGGCAGCCATTACTTTAGTAATTGTTGCATTCTTTTTTCTGCCTAAATTTTTGAGCAGCGGAATTTTTACCATCCCCGAATTTTTAGAATACAGATATAACAAAACAGCCCGTTCAATTATGGCTGTTTATATGATGATAACTTATGTTGCAGTAACCATAGCTGCGGTTCTATATTCGGGTGCATTAGCGCTGCATACTATCTTTGATATGAACTTAACCACGGCAGTTTGGCTTATTGGTATTATTGCTGCAATTTATACTACCTGGGGCGGATTAAAAGCAGTTGCATGGGCAGATTTATTTCAAGGTTCTGCTTTAATTATTGGTGGTGCTATAGTTTTAGTATTAGGTTTAGCTGCTGTTGGCGGTTTACCAAATTTTCTTGAAACAAATAAAGATAAACTTCATATGATCCTTCCTGCAGATGATCCTGTACTGCCCTGGACGGCATTGGTTATCGGTTTATGGATTCCAAATTTATATTATTGGGGTTTAAATCAATACATTGCTCAAAGAGCGTTAGCCGCAAAAACTTTAAGACATGGCCAAATGGGAGTAATATTTGCAGCAATGATAAAACTTATTATTCCATTTATAATTGTTTTCCCGGGTATTATAGCCGCTCAACTATATGCAGGTTCATTGACTAACACAGATGCAGCTTATCCATTATTAATAAAAAATTTAGTGCCTGCTGGAATTAGAGGATTTATTTTTGCTGCTTTAGCTGGCGCAGTTATAAGCTCTTTAGCATCAATGCTTAATTCTGCCTCCACAATTTTTACAATGGATATTTATAAAGGACATATTAATAAAAATCCTTCAAGAAAACTGCTTGTATCAGTTGGTAGAATTGTTACTGTAATTTTTGTTTTAATTGGATGTTTTATTGCTCCGAATCTAGGTTCTCCGCAATTTCATGGTATCTTCACTTACATACAAGAATTTCAAGGATTCATTTCACCGGGAGTTTTAGCTGCATTTTTATTTGGCTTACTGGTAAAAAAAGCACCTCCAATAACAGGCGTAGTTGCATTATTATTAAACCTTGTCATCTATGCATTTTTATTAATTCAGTTTAACGAAATAGCTTTCTTAAATCGAATGGCAATAAGTTTTGTAATTGTAATTATTACTATGACAGTGATAACAATAGTTAAGCCATTACCAAAACCAGTTGTAATGCCAGTTAGAGAAAATTTTGATATGGCACCAACACGATCTATTAAATGGTTTGGAGGATTTGTTGTTATTGCTACTCTAATTCTTTATGCAATATTTTGGTAAGAAAATAAGTGTGAGTTTGTTATAGAAGAATTTTATTTCTTTTAAATAGCCTCACATACTCTCAATCAAAAATCCATTCAGGGGGAAGTAAGTTATTTAAATTATTTTTAAATCTTCATTAAGATATGTTAACCCAACTTGAAACGAAGCATTCATCCAGCCGAAACCTTCTTTGATAAGATACATAAATTCTGTCTCCACGTTTAAATATTCAGCAAAAACTTTGTGACTTAGAGTTACCAAATCAGACTTTTTAGGAATTGTTCGGCTAAGAGAATTAGAAAGAACTATTAGAGAAAAATATTTTACTTATGTAAGAAATAATTCAAAGTCGGATGCTGATGTAGCTCAAAAGTTAGGGTTAGCTCGTTCAAATTTTCATAGAATGTGTAAGGAACTTGGATTGAAATAATACCAGGTAGGAAATTTTTCTAAGATTAGTGATGGGTGGACTTATTTGTAATTTTTTAATTCTTCCGCATATTTCTGAGCTTTGATCTCATCGTTTCTCATTTTAAAGAGCACATATAAATCTGATAGTCTTTTATAATCTCCAAGATTATTTTTATAACTGCTTTCATTCTTATGTTTAATATGCAGGTATTCTAATTCTTGTTCTGTAATATTGTGGTCGAAAATTGTTTCCATTTTTGTTGAATTATTATTTCATTCCTGAAAGTTAATTGTTTGTATAAATTTTATAAGTTATACTTTCAATATTAATTTTATTTTCTCGCTAAAATGTATACAAAATCATAAAACAAAAAGTCAACTATTATACCATATGATTTAGGGATTATTTGGAAAAAATGCTTATAGAAAAAAAGTAGCCTGTATCATATTTAGAAACGACTATCAGAATAGCACTTAAAATATCTTGTAAGAATAAAAAAATTGAAATTTCTGATAAGAAATTTTAACAAGCAGGCGGATTTACTTAGATGTGAAATTTTTTAAGAAGTAGTAAATGAATGAATACAAAAATCCAATTGAGGACAATAATAGATCATAAATACCTAAACTGAAATCATCAGCCAATCCAAAGAAATAGGCAAAAAATTTAGTAGCTGCAATAATCACAAAATATATAAGGAATCCAAAAATTCCTGCTCTAAATGGAATGATTAAATAATTGATAGTTAAAGATGTTAATTTTGACTGTCTTTTATCAATATTATTACTTTGTGTTATCACTTGAGATTTTACGATATCCAATACAACTCCAATACTTTAATTAAGTTGAATTAACAACTATAATGCCATCAAATATGGTTCAGAAATCGAAATTAATTAGACAATTGAATTTCTATTGGTTAAAATAACAACTAATTATTACCATAGTATTACAAAATTATTACTTCTAATTTAACTTTTATTTATGCATTTCTTATGTTAATAATCACAGAATAACTAGTGATAAAAAATTCCACTGGCATTTTAATTGCTCCAATTATATTGGAGTATAAATATGGGTTTTGAAAGTTTAATTTTAATATTAGGATTCATTTTTTTAGTCATTTTTTATGTTAGAAAAATAGACTAAAAAGTTTTTTTATTATAGACTGCCGTTCCCAATACTAGAAGATTTAAATATTATAATCAGTCCAATTTGCATTTTATTAATTCCATACAATTTCTTCCACCTTTCCATAAATTCTCAAACTAAAATCTTAGTTAAATAAATTTCAAAAAGGTGAAGTTTAAGATTTTTGCACTTTCAAGCTAAAGGGAGGTATAAGTTTTAATAAATTCAAAATGAGCTTGTTTTATTTAAATATTAGTAACTATTTCTGGAAGTTTATAAATTAATAATCATGATAAAATTTACGATAAGAATTGTAATTGATAAAATTGGACCCAGGCTTTCGTCTAAAAATTATTCTTTTTGTGTGATAATTTTGTGATAATTTACTAATATCTTTTATCCTAAGAATAGGAGATTTTTAAATGCACAATGTTCTGGTTATTGAAGATGAAAAATCCATTTCAGATTTATTGGAAATTCATCTTACAGATCTCAACTGCAAAGTAACCAAAGCCTATGATGGCAATACGGGATTAAACTATGCAATTAGTGATACTTATGATTTAATTGTACTTGATCTCATGCTTCCTGGTTTAGACGGATTAGAAATTTGTAAGGAAATACGAAAAAAAGAAATTTATTCTCCGGTTTTGATTCTTACATCAAAGTCTGAAGAATTTGATAAAGTATTGGGACTTGAAATTGGTGCCGACGATTATTTAACAAAACCTTTCGGTATAAGAGAATTTATTGCCAGGGTAAAGGCTATTTTCAGGCGTGTGCAGGCTATTCAAAAAGAAACCGATAACGAAAGTGATATTAATATTGGAGAGATTTTAATTGAAGTTTCCAAAAGAAGAGTACTTTTACAAGGTGAAAGAATCGAGTTAACGCCGAAAGAATTCGACCTTCTATATTTACTTTCTTCACATCCTGGTAAGACATATTCGAGAGAACAACTTTTAAGCTTATTGTGGGGATATCAATATAATGGCTATGAACATACCGTTAATTCTCATATCAATAGACTTCGCAGTAAAATTGAGGAAGATGTATCTAATCCAAAATATATTTTAACAACATGGGGTGTTGGTTATCGGTTTAATGATTTGGAAAATTTAGAAAATGTATAATACCAAACCTAAAGTACATAACAGAAAATTTATCGACAGTTTATTCTGGAAACTGGGCGCGACTTTTTTGTTGATTTTAATTATCCTTTCAGCTGTTTATTTATACATTTCAGTATTCACTGCTGAAATGTATTTTCAGGAAGCAAATCAAAAACTAAATGCAGATATAGCCCCGCACATTGCAACTGAAAATCAATGCTTTATTAATGGAAAAGTGAATGAAGACGTTTTGAAGAATGTCTTTCATAATGTAATGATAATAAACCCGAGTATTGAAGTTTATCTACTTGATACAAAAGGAAAAATACTAACCTACTTCGCCCCGGAAAAAAAAATAAAATTAAAATATCTGCCTTTAGATCCGATCCAAAAATATCTTGAAAACGGTGGTAAAACCTTTGTAATGGGCCCTGATCCCAAAAATGAAGATAAGGAAAAAGCATTTTCTGCAGCAAAAGTTTATGAAGGCAAATCATTTTGTGGTTATATCTATATTGTTCTTGAAAGTGAGGAATATGACAATGCAACACAAATGGTATTTGGCAGCTATATAATGCGCCTTGGTTTCCGCTCGATGATTATAACACTTATAGCTGCGGCATTAATCTCATTAATTGCTTTGGGATTTATAATCCGTAATATGCGCAAAATTATTTCTGCTATAAGAGAATTTAAAAATGGAAATTTAAAAGCCAGAGTAAAATTAAAAGGAAAGGGTGAACTTTCGGAGTTTGCAGATAATTATAATGAAATGGCTGATACTATTGTTCACAATATTGAAGATATGAAAACAATGGACAATCTAAGGCGGGAGCTTATTGCCAATGTTTCTCATGATTTAAGGACTCCATTAGCTTCTATTCAAGGTTATATTGAAACTATTTTAATAAAGTCGGAAACACTTTCAGAAGAAGATAGAACTAAGTACATGCAGACCATTTTAAGCAGTACTGAAAGATTGAAAAAATTAGTTGAAGAATTATTTGAACTTTCCAAACTTGAAGCACGGGAAACAAAGCCAAAACCCGAAGCTTTCTCAATTGCAGAGCTTGCTCAGGATGTTCAGCAGAAGAATTTAATTATTGCTAAAAATAAAAAAATTGAACTCACTACAACATTTCCTTACGATTTACCCCTTGCTTATGCAGATATTCGGATGATGGAAAAAGTTCTCCAAAATTTAATAGAAAACTCAATTAAATTCACTGATGCCAATGGCAAGATTAATATTTTACTTAAGAAAGAAAAAGATGAAATTTTAGTTAGTATAAAAGATACCGGTGTAGGAATTCCTCCAAACGAAATTGAGCATATTTTTGATAGATATAACCAGGGGAAAAGGACAAAACAGAACGATGGGGTTGGTTTGGGTTTGGCAATCGTATTCAAAATATTGGAAGTACATGGAATAAATATTTCTGTTAACAGTAAGCCAGGGGAAGGGGCCACTTTCTATTTTAATGTTCCCATCTATAAAACTGGAGTAAAAGTTGTTAAGAATTTCGCATAAGAATTTTTAGCATCATTCTTGATAGTTATTCACGTCTTTTAAATTCTTTGAAACTTATATAATTATTTATTTTTTATTAATGACTTATTCTTCATTAAAAAAGCATTCTGCGTTTCCATTTCTTTTGTTGTTTATTCTGTCAATTATTTGGGGAAGTTCTTTCATCTTAATGAAAAAAGGACTTGAATCTTTTACGCCAACTCAAGTTGGAACGGTTAGAATCTTTTTTGCCTTCCTGGTATTATTGCCATTTGCTTTTCCATATATTAAAACAGTCTTGAAAGACCATTGGAAAAAGATCCTTGTTCTTGGAATAATTGCGAATTTAATACCTGCCGTTTTATTTGCTGCAGCCGAAACCGGATTAAGTAGTTCAATGACAGGGGTTTTAAATGCAACAACGCCAATGATGACATTAATTATTGGAGCACTCATTTACAAGAACGTAATCCATAAAAAACAAACGATCGGCTTGATCATTGCTTTTGCCGGATCAATAACTTTAAGTTTTGTAGGCAGTACCGGAAATTTGGACAGCTTTAATGCCTACTCACTATATGTTATAGCCGCTACTATTTGTTATGGTTTGGGATTAAATATGGTAAGAGCATACTTCCTTGGTATTAAAACTATTGCTTTGTCAGCACTAACGATGTTTTCAATCGGACCAATAGCTTTAATCTATCTTTTATTTACTGACTTTTTCTATACACTCAACAATGTCGAAAATGCATGGGCGTCATTGGGATACATTTTTTTACTTGG
>CAZRMA010000101.1:0-10712 GCA_964600655.1 uncultured Ignavibacteriaceae bacterium | reverse complement strand
CATATTGAGCATAAGGGTCTAACCGTTTTACAGTCTTTTTGTCAATATATTTAGTAGCATCGAAACCTTTTAATTCACATGCAAATTTTGTATCCAATTTTGAGGTGTCAAAAGATTTTATTTCAGCAGCGCCGCTTTTACCTTCCATCATGCTTTGCCAGAATTCATTCACCGTAAGTCCAATTGGCGTAACTGCGCCTATCCCGGTAATGACAACTCTTCTATTTTCATTTTTACTCATTATTCATCCTTATGTGTTTTTAATATCGGATTAAGTGCAAGAGCTGAGAACTTAAAAAATGTAGGTAGTAAGATAAAAATTTTTAGTAAAATATCTTAATAATTTTTTACTTTATTAAGCTTTATAAGCAGTTAAAATTTGTCTTCTGTAAGTCGAAAAATTTTCCAGTCAATCATCAATTCTGCACCCAAATTTTTGTAAAACTTAATTGCTGATTCATTCCAGTCCAGGACTGCCCATTCTACTCTTCCGTAATCTTTTTCTTTAGCAATTTGAATTAAATTCGTAATCAGTTTTTTACCAATTCCTTTTCCGCGGTATTCGGGTTTTACAAAAAGATCTTCTAAATAAATTCCAGGTTTTGCGAGAAAAGTAGAATAATTATAGAAAAATAGTGCTTGTCCGGCAGGTTTTCCATTGTATTCGGCAATTAAAACTTCAGCATATTTGGTTTTCCCAAACAGAGTATTTTTTAATTTTATTTCATCCGCAGAAACCTCATCAGAAAGTTTTTCATATTCAGCTAATTCTTTAATGAGATCTAGTATATTTGGGATATCTTCTTTACCAGCTTTTCTGATTTTTATTGTGTCTGATTTATTTGCCATTTTGCCTTTTATTAATTCTGATTTCCATCAATCATTTTATTTAACTTTTCTTCATTTGCTAAATTTATTTTTTCATTTGCTAACAATACAAAGTATGCAAATAAATATCCAAAAGCCGATCCGATAATTGCACCACCTAAAATATCAGAAGGGTAATGAAGTCCAAGATAAACCCTTGAAATAGCAACAAGTGATGCAGTGATAAAAAGAGGATATTTTAAGTTAGGGAATAATCGGTAAAAAAATACTGCGGCTGCAAAATTATTAACTGCATGATTTGAAGGAAAAGAGTATGAACCTGTACAGCCTAAAGGAGTTATAACATCCGATAATGCATTGCAGGGACGAATTCTTTCAAAAAATTCCTTCAATATTTTATAACCCGTTTGATCGGTTACCACAATTAAAAGTATAATTCCAAGAACAGCAAGTTTTCCTTTTGTGCCGCCTTTTATGAAACTAATAAGTAATAATATTACATAAGCAATATACCAATTGTTGACGCTTGTTATTATAGAAAAGAATTTATCGAAAACTCCATTCGATAACGTATGGTTGAAAAAATAAAAAATTGAAAGATCTATCGAGTATAAAAAATCTACCATGATTCTGTAATGTAAATGGTAAAATGTTCTGCTAATCTAAAAAAAAAATCATAATTAACCATTTTTGTAATGTTTTGAAATGAAAAAAATACCGAATTACTTTGCACGGTTTTTGATAAACTTGCATCAGCCAATTTATGTCAGATGTCAAAAATAAATTAAAAAATTAAAAAAATGAGGTTTTCACTCGTTGCTTTAATTATTGTATTAAATTCCAACTTAATTTATTACGTGGAAGAAAATGTCAAAAACAAAAAATCTAACTCTAACTAATATTTTTAATAATAATCTCAGTTTTTCAAAAAGCCACTATGACTTCTTGATATCAGCCTCAAACAAAATTTTGGTTACTCCTCTCAAAATATTGTCACTTTTAATTGCACTCTCAGGTCTATTTGCAATGTATTTTGAGGTGAAATATTTTAACAATTTTGCAAAGGAAGTTTATTTTACACGACTAACAGCAATTTTAATTGCATTTGTTGTCCTGGTATTAAGCACCCATAAAATTGGCGCCAAACATACAGTAGGTTTAATACACACTCTTTTACTGACTATTATTGCATCTTCTGGTATAATGATTTATCTAATGCCCACAACACTTGTCGTAAATGCACAGCTAGTGGGATTAATGATTTTCCTAACAGCATTATTCTTCAGCTGGGAAGTTAAAAACCAAATTATAGTGGCGATTTATTACAATGTGGTGTTTGCCGCAGCTATATTGTTCAGCGATTCAAAGATTTATTTCCTGCCAAATGTATATGAGTCAGTAATTTTCGTAATATTTTTAAGCTTAATTTCTGTAATAGGAAGTGCCGTTAATTTTAAGCTTCGCTTAGAATTAATTGAAAAGACATTTGATGTAGAGGAATCAGAGAAGAAGTATAGATCGATAGTTGATAATTCTATTATAGGAATTTTTCAATCAAATTTAGACGGAAATTTTACCACGGCTAACTCAGCACTGTTAAGAATATTAGGTTATGACAGTAAGGATGAATTAGTTAATTCCAGTAATGGTAAATTGTTTTTTAGGGACCCAATTGAAAGAGAAAAAGTATTTAAGGAATTAAGACTGCAAAGAAAAATAGAAGACTATGAAACCGTTCTTCTAAAAAAGGATTCATCTCATGTTGATGTCCGTCTAAATATAATGATGGTTGAAGATACAATTACAGAAAAATTCTATCTTGAAGGAAGTCTGCAGGATATAAGTGAAAAGGTTCGTGCTGATAAAGAAAAACAAAAAGTACTTGAAGAATTAAAAATCGAAAAAGCAAAAGCCGATAAACTTGCAGATGAAGCTACACATCTTAATCTAAATAAGAGTCAATTCCTGGCAAACATGAGTCACGAAATTCGCACTCCAATGAATGGGGTTATAGGCTTTTTGTCCTTGATAGAAAAAGGCGCTTATAGAGATCAGGAAGAAATGAAACAGTTGTCTTTTGCAGCCAAACAATCTGCAGAATCGTTATTAGATATAATTAACGATATACTTGATATTTCTAAAATTGAATCCGGTAAGATGGAACTTGATTCTGTTGATTTTAATTTGGATGAAACTTTGGATGAATCAATATCGATACTTTCCACAAAGATTAAGGAAAAAGAAATCCGGGTATCAAAAGAGATTGGGAAAGATACCCCACTTTATTTGACAGGTGACTCAACAAGAGTAAGACAAATTCTTGTTAACCTAATAAGCAATGCAGTTAAATTTACTGAAAAAGGTGAAATTAAAATTGAGATCAAACCGGTAACTGTCGATCCAAAAGCAGTTGTACTTTACATTTCGGTTAAAGATTCTGGTATCGGAATCCCTAAAGAAAAACAAGAATATTTGTTCCGTCATTTTAGTCAAATCGACGTATCACATTCCAGCCGCTTTGGTGGAACTGGCTTGGGATTAGTCATTTGTAAAGAATTTGTGAACATGATGGGAGGAGATATTGGTGTAACAAGTGAAGAAGGTTTGGGAAGCAAATTTTATTTTACAATTAAATTAAGGCCTCAGGTTGGCCGTCAGGTGAATACACCCCATGAACTTTTAAAGAAGTCTTATGATTTCCCTGATGTTCAAAAAAATAATACACCATTTGGAAATGAAAGCTTGAAATTATCCCGTCACCAGCACAAAATACTTTTAGCTGAAGATAATTTAATAAATCAAAAAGTGATACAAAGGACTTTAAAAGAAGCTGGATATGAATATGATGCTGTAGGTAATGGTTTAGAAGCTTATACTTATGTGAAATTAAATCATTACAGCTTAATTCTAATGGATGTCCAAATGCCTGAAATGGATGGCTTAACTGCAACTGAAAAAATTAGAGAATTGGGAAATTCTAAAAAAGATATTCCGATTATTGCAATTACCGCTCACGCATTAAAAGGTGATAAAGAAAAATGTTTAAACTCCGGGATGAATGATTATATCAGCAAACCAGTAAATACAGATGCGTTAATAAGAATTATGGATGAATATTTATCCATTCAACCAATGGAAAATAAAAACGATGATAATGAAAATGGAAATTCAACTAAAGGCGATAGCTTATTTGATTTTTCGCATCTGCAAAAAATGAGTCTTGGTGATGTTTCATTTCAAACAGATTTAATTTTAAGCTATGTGGAAGACGTAACAGATAGATTCAACAAACTCGAGGTTTACATAGCAGAAAGAAATTTAACTAAAGTAGTGAAAGAAGCACATACTATAAAAGGTGCAAGCTACTCAGTGGGCGCTACCAAAGTTGGCGATGAGGCTTTAGGGATTGAAATTTCCGGTAAACATCATGATTTGGATAACGCCATAAGCAGACTTGTAACGCTAAATAAGGCAGTTGAAGAAACTAAAAAACTGCTGAAGGAATATTTAACGGAAACTAAGGCTTTATCAATTTAAAATAGTAATCTTCATAAAAAAACCTCCTAAGTGTGCAGCTTTAGAAGGTTTTTAATTTTAAAGTTTTATGAATTTTTTTTACTAATCCATTTTTAAAACTTTTTCAATTCTTTCAATCGCCCAGTCAATTTCTTCCTTAGTAATGACTAATGGTGGTGCAAAACGTATCACATTCTCATGAGTTTCTTTACATAAAATACCTTCGCTCATTAATGCCTCGCAAAATCTTCTTGCTCCTTTTGCTTCCGGTTTTAATTCCACACCTATAAAAAGACCTTTGCCTCTTACTTCATTAACATGAATTGAACCTATATCATTTAGCTTTTGTCTGAAATAATTACCTAACTCAAATGATTTTTCGACCAGCTTTTCTTCAATTAAAACTTTAATACTTTCGCGGGCAATAGCTGCGGCCAACGGATTACCTCCAAAGGTAGAACCATGATCTCCTGGATTGAATACGCCTAATATTTCTTTGTTCGATAAAACAGCAGAAACCGGATAACATCCGCCGGAAAGTGCTTTCCCAATGATAACTGCATCGGGTTTTATTCCTTCATACTCATACGCAAATAATTTGCCGCTTCTTCCTAATCCAGATTGAATTTCGTCAGCAATAAAAAGAACATTATTTTTCTTACAGATTTCGAAAGCTTTCTTTAAGAATCCTACCGGTGGAACGATCACACCACCTTCACCTTGAATTGGTTCCACAATAAATGCAGCCGTATTTTTTGTAATCGCTTTTTCCAATTCATCTGCATTTCCATATGGAATTATTTTAAATCCTGGTGTTAAAGGACCAAATCCATCCTTGTATTGCTGCTCGGTAGAAAAACTAATAATGCTAATAGTCCTTCCGGCAAAGTTGTTAGTGCATGCTATTATTTCGGCAGAATCATTCTTTATTCCTTTGATTTTGTAACCCCATTTTCGGGCTGCTTTCAACGCAGTTTCAACAGCTTCTGCACCAGAATTCATTGGCAGCATCATTTCATAACCTGTCAATTCACATAATTCTTTATATAATAATGGAAGCTGGTCATTCCTAAAAGCGCGAGATGTTAAAGTAACTTTATCCGCTTGCCGTTTTAATGTATTGACTATTCTGGGATGACAGTGTCCTTGGTTTACAGCGGAATAGGCTGCAAGGCAATCAAGATATTTATTTCCTTCAACATCATAGACCCAAACACCTTTTGCTTCATTTATTACAACATCCAAAGGATGATAATTATGAGCCCCATATTTACTTTCCAGTTCAATGAATTCCTTAGCTGACATATATTCCTCTTTAATTATTATGCTTAATTTTTTGGATGCTAATTTATCAAATTTCCGACACAAGAGTAACTAATGTGACTAACAATTCTCTTGTATATTCCTTAAGCCTTAAGTAATTTTACTTTTTGTTTAGATAATAAATTTAGAATAGATAAAATGACCAAATTTGACGTTGAAACTCATTTCTTTTCTGTGAATTCAAAGGGTAACAACGATATAATCGACATTACGGATGAAATTCGAACCATAATTTCTGGTTCTGATTTTTTGGAAGGAAGTGCCTTAGTATTTATAGGAGGAGCTACTGCGGGAATTACGACTATTGAATATGAACCTGGTTTGCTTCAAGACTATCCTGCTTTTTTTGAAAAAATTATACCTTCCAGAGCTAATTATCATCATAACGATACCTGGCATGATGAAAACGGCCATGCGCACGTAAGGGCAGCATTGCAGGGTGCATCTTTTACAGTTCCTTTTAAGGATAAAAATTTATTGTTAGGGACATGGCAGCAAATTATTCTGGTGGATTTTGATAATAGGCCGAGAAAAAGAAAAATAACTATTCAACTTACTGGACTTAAGGAAAAATAATTAGATGAATTTTAAATCTATTTTTACACTTGTTTTTTTTGTATTCTTATTTTTAGCACCAAAGAATTATCCATGGGGAAAAACCGGACACAAACTAATTGATAAAGAAGCCATAGATATTCTTCCGACTGAAATGATTGCTTTTAAGAGTTGGGAAAACTATATAATTGAACATGCTGTAGATGCTGATGATAGAAGGAAATTCGATAAAACAGAACCACCAAAACATTACATCGATATAGATTTCTATAAAGAATTTAAAAATGGCAGAATGATTTATGATGAACAGCAGTTGGAGGCAATTTATGGTGATAGTGTTGTAAATCGTATTGGCATATTACCGTGGTCTACTTTGGATGCATTCAATAATTTGGTTGAAGCATTTAAGGAAAAAAACAGAGATAAGGCGTTAATTTATGCATCGGATTTAGCACATTACATTGCCGACGGGCATCAGCCGTTTCATACTGTTATGAATTTTAACGGCCAACTAACAAATCAAAAGGGTGTTCATGGCAGATACGAAATAGAAATGATTGATAAATATTACGATCAGATTATCACTACGGTAGCTCCGGAGAAAGTTAATTATATCAGTGATCCGTTAGATTTTATTTTTACGTACATTTCAAACTCAAACTCAGTTTGCGATGTAATACTTGATGCGGACAGCTCAGCTTTCAATTCAGCCAAAAGCCATGATGACGATGAATATTATAGGCTGCTTTGGTTTAAGACAAAATATATAACAACAATTCAACTCACAAAAGCTTCCGAAGATGTTGCTTCACTGTTATATACAGCATGGGTAGAAGCAGGCAAACCTAATTATAAAATGTTTAATTAGTTTCTGAAAGTTAATTGGGGATTATATGAAGAAATATGTTTTACTTTTTGCTATAGGATTTGTTCAATTTTCTTTTTCTCAGGTAATTCGGCTGCAGCCAAGCTTTGCTACTGAAAATGATTCTATAGTTGTATATTTTGATGCCACCAAGGGTGATGCCGGCTTAAAGGGATTTACAGGAGATGTTTATGCACATACTGGAGTTATTACTAATCTTAGTGATAATCAATGGAAGTATGTAATGGCTCCATGGGCAACTAATTATGATGATATAAAATTAACACGAGACAGCATTGATCACTATCATTTGGTTATAGGTTACCCAAGAGAATATTATAGCAGCAACCATCAAAACTTAGGTTCAATTCCATCAAATGAACACATCTTAAAACTTGCATTTGTTTTCAGAAATGCTGATGGAAGTAAAACAGGACGAGATGTCGGCGGTGCTGATATTTTTGCTGATTTATCTGAGTCAGGGTTAAATGTGGCTATTGTGCAGCCAAGCGTCCAACCGTTGTTCTTAAATTTAAATGATAGTGTGAAAGTGGTTGCTATTTCCTCCGGCGCAATTGATTTAAACCTTTTTGTAAATGATTCACTCGTATCATCTGTAATAAATGATACTTTAGAATATTATTTAAAAGCGAATAATTATGATAAGAAAAAAATAAAAGCTGAAGCTGTTATGGAGGCGTTACATGCTCTTGATTCGACTTATGTTATTGTAAGATCATTGGATGTAATTGCTGGTCTACCAATTGGGATTAAAAATGGAATTAATTATACAAGCAGCACTTCGGTCACTTTTTCATTATTTGCCCCGGAGCATCAAAATGTTTATGTAATTGGTGATTTTACAAATTGGGAAGTTGATCCCAAATATAAAATGAAATTAACTCCTGACCGTTTTACATATTGGATTAAGATCGATAGTTTGACACCAAAAAAGGAATATATTTTTCAATATCTTGTTGATGAAAATTTAAAAATAGCGGATCCATATTCTGAAAAAATAAGTGATCCTTATAATGATAGTTACATCAGTAATTCAACTTATCCTAATTTAATCCAATACCCGAGTGGCAAAACAACTCAGATTGCTTCTGTGATTCAGACCGATCAAGACCCTTATCAGTGGCAGAATACAAATTTTATTCGTCCGGCTAAAAAGGATTTGGTTATTTATGAACTTCTAATTAGAGATTTTACAACTGAACATGATTACAATACTCTATTAGATACTTTAAACTATTTAAAGCAATTAGGCATTAATGCAATAGAATTAATGCCGGTTATGGAATTTGAGGGAAATGAAAGTTGGGGGTACAACCCAGACTTTCTTTTTGCACCCGATAAATATTATGGCACTAAAAACGATTTGAAGAAGTTGATTGATACGGCTCATGGAATGGGCCTGGCAATTATACTCGATATAGTTTTAAATCATCAATTTGGTTATTCTCCATTAGTTAGGTTATGGTGGGATTCAGCAAACAATCGGCCTGCTGCAAATAGTCCTTATTTCAACGCCGTATCTCCAAACCCTGTTTATTCTTGGGGTGCTGATTTTAACCATGAAAGTAATGCGACAAAAATTTACGTGGATAGAGTTACAAGCTATTGGTTGACAAATTATAATATCGATGGATATAGGTTTGATTTCACCAAAGGTTTTACAAATACAGCCGGCGATGGAAGTGCATTTGATCAATCGCGTATAAATATACTTGAAAGAATGGCTGATAAAATTTGGGATGTTGATTCATCCGCTTATGTCATTTTAGAACATTTTACACCACAGACTGGGGAAGAAGATATACTTGGTAACTATGGGATGCTGCTTTGGTTCAATATGAATCCTAAATATAATGAAGCCACAATGGGCTATAATTCTGATTTGTCAAACATTTATTATAAAAACACGGGATGGACAATTCCCCATCATGTACATTATATGGAAAGTCATGATGAAGAAAGATTAATGTACAAAAATTTGCAATATGGAAATTCCAATGGAAGTTATAACATAAAAAATTTAGGAACTGCACTAAATAGAATTAAACTTGCAGGTGCATTTTTCTTTACTGTCCCAGGCCCCAAAATGATATGGCAGTTCGAGGAATTAGGATATGATTATTCCATCGACTATAATGGAAGGGTTGGGAACAAACCGATTCGCTGGGATTATTATAAAGATCCTGCAAGATTAAATCTGTATAAAACTTTTCAAGCACTAATTGCACTTAGAAAATATGATGCATTCAAATCTGATAGCGCATCAGGTGATTTAGTAAATTCAGTAAAGAGAATAAACCTCTATGATTCCACGATGGACGTTGCCATCATAGGAAATTTTAGTGTCGTTCAACAAGATGCAAATCCGAACTTCAGTAGAAGCGGAGAATGGTATGATTATTTTTCTGGAGACAGTTTAACGGTTAGTAATCCATCTGTTGCAATTTCACTTCAGCCGGGAGAATTTCATATTTATACTACAGTAAAATTGCCAACTCCTGAAATTGGAATTTTAACTGGAGTTGATTCGCCGGAAAATCAAAATAGTAATATTCCGGCAAGCTATGCTCTTGAGCAAAACTATCCGAATCCTTTTAATCCTACTACTAAAATTAAATATTCAATTCCAACCGGTTTAGTTAATACTGAAAAAGTACAATTAAAAGTTTATGATATTCTCGGGAATGAAATAACAACTGTAGTCAACAAAGTTCAGCAGCCGGGCAATTATGAAGTAACTTTTAAAGGAGCCAATCTTGCAAGTGGAATATATTTTTATACTATTAGAATTGGTTCTTTTGTAAGCACAAAAAAAATGGTACTGCTAAAGTAATAATTGAAAAAAAATGTAAATTATTTTTTAATTGAGAGCATTGCTAAAATTACTGCTGAAGCACTTGCTACATTGAGTGATTCGGCATTCCCGTATTTAGGTATTGTGATTTTTTCATCAGCAATTTTAATTACATCTTCATCAGGGCCATTTGCTTCGTTGGAAAAAATAACTACACATTTTGGCGGAGGATTAAAGTCGAAAATACTTGCCCCCCTTAAATCTGTATATAAAATTGCATACCCGGCTGACTTCAGTTTTGGAAGCAACAATTTTAATTTTAAATTCTCAATTATATTGCAATGAAAAATTGAACCCATGCTTGAGCGTATACTTTTTGAATTGTAAATGTCAGCACATTCTTCTCCTAATATAATTTCTTTAATCCCAAACCAATCGCAATTTCTTACGATTGTTCCTACATTTCCGGGGTCTGAGATATTGTCGAGACAAACAATCATCTCTCCATTGAACAAGTCGTCTTGGTTGGAATTTGTTTTGTCAAATACCGCTGCAATTCCCTGGGGGCTCTTTGTATCGCTTATCTTTTTAAAATCTTGATTATTTAAAATTGAAAGGTTGATCTTTTGAGAGTTTAGTTCACTAAAAAAACTTCTATTCGCTTCTGCATACTCATTAGTCAAAAATAAATGTTCTAAATTAAAACTGCTATTCAGTCCATCCTCAACAATCTTGCGCCCCTCCACAATAAATCTATTTTCTTCATCACGATATTTTTTTAAAAGGAGAGAAGAATAATATTTCAATTCG
>CAZRMA010000100.1:8744-10745 GCA_964600655.1 uncultured Ignavibacteriaceae bacterium | reverse complement strand
ATAAATGCTGATGATGTTTATAAGCAAGGAATAACTCATTTGAATATTGGTTCTGGAAAAGATTTAAAAATTATAGAGCTTGCTGACATCATCTCAAATGTGGTTGGATATAAAGGAAAAATAATTTATGATTCAGCTAAACCTGATGGCACTCCAAGAAAATTAATGGATGTATCCAGAATGACAGAACTTGGATGGAAATATAAAACGGAACTGGAAGACGGGATTACGAATACTTATAAATGGTTCTTAGATAATTCAAAATTGATATAAGGCAAGTGCATTGTACAAAGTGCGTAGTTCTTTGTATGATAAAAAAAATTAAAAAATAATTATACTATTGAAGATTGAAAAATTTGAAGATATTGAATCATGGAAAAAAGCTCGCCTCATAGTTAGTGATATTTATGAAATGACTAAAACTGAAAAGTTCTCTAAAGACTATGCTTTGATAGACCAAATAAGAAGAGCAAGTATTTCTATAATGGCTAACATTGCCGAAGGATTTGATAGTGGTACTCCCAAAAGTTTTATCAATTTTTTAAATTATTCATATCGCTCTGCATCTGAAGTACAATCATTGCTATATATTTCATTAGATCAACAATATATCTCACAAGAAAAATTTGAAATCTTGTTTAATAATTTAAACGAAGTCAAAAATCTAATTGGGGGATTTATAAAATATTTAAAGAATAAATTGAAATAATTATACATTTACAACCAACTAAGTACAAAGCACTTCGAACGAAGGAAAAAAAATATGAAGAAAGCATTAATAACAGGCATTACCGGCCAGGATGGTAGTTATCTTACTGAAATCTTACTTGATAAAGGTTACGAAGTCCATGGTATTATTAGAAAGAGCAGTTCTTTTAATACCGGTAGAATTGATCATCTTTACAAGAATAAAGAAATATTAAATAAAAAATTATTTCTGCACTATGGCGATGTTGTTGATACAAGTAATTTAAACCGGCTTTTGGAAAAGATTGCTCCGGATGAAATTTATAACCTAGCCGCTCAAAGTCATGTTAAAGTTTCTTTTGAGCTTCCCGATTATACTGCTCAGGTAGATGCGTTAGGAACTTTAAGATTTTTAGATGCTATCCGCGAAGTTGGTTTGAAAAAAGTGAAGCTGTACCAGGCATCTACAAGCGAACTTTTTGGAAAAGTTCAGGAAGTTCCGCAAACTGAAAAAACCCCATTCTATCCACGTTCGCCATACGGTGTTGCTAAGCTTTACGGCTACTGGATAATTGTTAATTATAGAGAAGCATATAATTTATTTGCATGCAACGGGATTTTATTTAATCATGAATCACCTAGACGGGGCGAAACATTTGTTACAAGAAAAATAACCCGGGCTGCTTCACGAATAGCCGCAGGGTTACAGAATGACGTACTGCTTGGTAATTTGGATGCAAAACGTGACTGGGGTTTTGCGCCGGAATACTGTGAAGGAATGTGGAGAATCCTTCAATATAAAAATGCGGAAGATTTTGTATTGGCAACAGGAGAAACAAATACTGTTAGAAAATTTACTGAGCTGGCTTTTAATGAATTAGGAATTGAAATTGAATGGCGCGGTAAAAAAGAAAAGGAAAAAGGATATATTAAAAGAATAGAATTGGATAAAGCAAAATCACTAATAGATTTTAATAAGAACAGCAGCAATTTTATTTTGAACTTTTCTAATAAAATAAAAAAAGGCGCAAAGGTAGTAGAGATTGATCCTAATTATTATCGTCCTACTGAAGTTGATCTATTAATTGGCAGTCCTATAAAAGCAAAAAAACTGCTAGGCTGGAAAGCAAAAACTAAATTTGAAAAACTGGTGAAAATAATGATTAAATCAGATATGGAAAAAGTTTTAGTTAGAGGTTTTTAATTTTAATTGTTGTTTTCTTCTTACAATAAAAAATATCATAACCCTGCCCAGAAGCAATATGAGTATTACCATGCTGAGGAAATGTGATACATAATTTAGTTTAGCAAACA
>CAZRMA010000100.1:3973-8644 GCA_964600655.1 uncultured Ignavibacteriaceae bacterium | reverse complement strand
TCTTTTTATTCCAATTCTTTTAGTATGAACTTTGCTTCACTCATTTTACTACTGTGTTTTTGAATCACAACCGTGAAATATCTCTTTGCAGATAAATTATCATCTTCCATTAGGCTCGCCTTCCCTAAATAAAAATACGAATCTAAGTTTATGTTTTCGTACTTGCCGGAATTATTCAATTCGATTGATTTCTTAAGACTTTTAATACCCTCTTCGACTTTTATCCTATTAAACGAAGGAAATAGTCCAATGAAATTTTTGGGAGCTGTTTCAAGATAGGTTAAACCAAGAATAAAATACGAATAAAAAATCGTTTCATCTTTTGGATTTTCTTCAATATCATCTTTTAAGTATTCAATTGTCTTTGTGTAATCTTTATTGTCAAGTGCATTTAAGCTTTTCTGAAAGTATTCGGTGCCTCTTACGCGCGTAATGTAAAAATTATCATTGTTGCTTAGAACAGCATTCGAATAATTAGACGGTGTAATAATTTGTGAAAAAATAAAAGCGCCTCCATAAACAAATGCAGCTAGTAATAATCCAACGAAAATATATTTTGAATAGACAGGTTTCTTATAAACAATTTTACTTTCCGTTGGCTTTTCGGAAACTTGTTCAGCTGTTCCTATAAATTCTGATTTTAATGCAGCATCAATATCAGAATATTCCTCGTTAAATATTTGGAATTCTTTCCTGCATTTTGAACACTCTCTAATGTGTTTTTCAATAAAAGGAATTTTTGCATATATATTTTTATTCCCCGGTTCGTTTTTATTCTGAACAAGGAGATAATCAGCAAGGTCATCATAACTGATATGATTTTCACTAGAGTCGAATACATTTTTAACTTTATGATGAGCTAAATATAATTCTTTCGCTTCATCATCATTCTCTATTATTTGCTTAAGTAATTTCTCTTCATCTTCCGAGAGCGATTTTTTTTGAAGCAGTTCAAATAATCTATCTTTGTTATCCATAACGCTTTAGTATTTGTTAAGTATAATATGCTGACTTAGTAGAAAGTGACAGTCTACAGCATATTTTTTTAGCACTTCAATCGATCCGTAAAATACTTTTTTAACAGCATCTTCTGATTTTTCCATTTGCACTGAAATTTCTGAAAATTTATGATCTTCTCAAAACCTCACTATCAGCACTTTCGATTTATCTTCACTTAAAGTATCCGTCAATTTCATCATAATTCTGTACATCTACTGAATCTCCGGTATTAGATTCTTTGCTTGACAGAAGTGAACAATTCCTGAAAATCTTTCCGCGTAAAATTTATATAATTTAGATTTCTAAAACCCAATTTAATTTGTCACTATTTTAAATTTACCGATACTGATATTATAATTTTTATAAAGTACTTCAACAATATGCAGAATTATAAGAAAATAATTTTACTAATACCTTTGTTTATTATGACAGGCAGAATAACGGGGCAATCTAAACTAAGTCTTCAACCAATAAATTTTAGTGAGCGGGGTTTCTTTTTATCAATTAAAGGTTTACAATCCACAGGCTGTTTCGAATCAATCTTTCATGTTTTCTAAAAAATTAGTCTTAATCAAATAATTATTTTATAGTTTCATTAAAATTGCATTATTTTAGTCTCAACCGCGCCAGTAGTTATTTTAATATATATCAAAAAAAATCAAGAAATTAATTATTTTGCTTGTGAATCAAAGTATTAAAAACTAAATTTAAAAAGAATCACCATCTCCATTCTCCGATAATTAAGTAATTATTTCTATTTTCGTTACAAACCATCGAAGAAATAATAAAGACTAAACTAAATTTTTAATCCCAATAAATAGGGAACTGATAATTTTTTCATTAACAATTTAATGGAGTAATAAGTATGAAATGTAGCTTTATTAATCGATTCTATTTTACCCAGGTACTTTTTTTATTATACATTACTCCTTTGATTTCACAGGATTCAGAATGGAAGGTTTATAATACATCAAATTCCGGTCTCCCTGACGATCGTATTTTATCTATAGTTATTGAAGAAAATGGCGGTAAATGGTTTTGCACAGCATTCAGCGGTTTAGCCTTTTTCGACGGTACTAACTGGACAGCTTATTTACCTTATAATGTTATTTATTGTGCTGCAATCGATCAAAGCGGAAATAAGTGGTTCGGTACATTAGGCGGTTTGGTAAAATATGACGGCACAAATTGGACTGTTTATGACCGTCTTAACTCAGATTTACCCGCTAATGATGTTCTCTCTTTAGCAATAGACGGAAATAACAATAAGGTGGTTGGTACAGGTGGGGGATTGGCTGTTTTTGATGGAACAAACTGGTCGGTGTATGATACTTTAAATTCGGGTTTACCCGACAATGATGTAATCTCAATAACGATTGACGGTGACGGAAACAAATGGATTGGGACATATGGGGGAGGAGCAGCTGTTTTCGATGGAGTAAACTGGATAGTTTTTAACACTACTAATTCAGATTTACCAAATGACCTGGTTACTTCTATTAGTATTGAAGCAGATGGTAAAAAGTGGATTGGAACCTACAGTGGTTTAGCCAGTTTTGACGGTGTAAATTGGGATATTTTTAAAACTTCTAATTCTGATCTGCCTTCTAATCTGATCAGGTCAATTACTATTGATGGAGATGGTAATAAATGGATCGGTACAAATAGCGGACTAGCTATCTTCGATGATGCTAATTGGATTGTCCACAATATATTTAATTCGGATTTACCTAGTAATTATATCAGATCAATAGAGTTTGAAAAAAATGGGAATACCTGGATTGCAACACATGGCGGTGGATTGGCGGTTTATAAACAGGGCGGTATTGTTGCCGTAAGTGAAGAATATGATGTTAATTCTCAGTTTGCCAATTATTATAATTTATTTCAAAACTATCCAAATCCTTTTAATCCCACCACAACTATAAAATATTCCATTCCCGAAAAAAGTTTTGTCTCTCTTAAGGTTTATGATGTTCTGGGAAAAGAAGTTGGGACACTTGTAAACGAAAATAAAGGCCCTGGAATTTTTGAAGTAGATTTTAATGCTGAAAACTTTTCAAGCGGGGTATATTTTTATAATATTAATGCCGGTAATTTTTCACAGACAAAAAAATTATTAATTGCAAAGTAAATAATATTATCTGATGCTTAACGTTTAAATTGTAAAACTAACAATTTTATAGCAAAAATCTGCTGTAACTTTTTAATCGAATGAAATTTGATTAAATAATTATGTTGGCTATTTAAATGAAAATATTTTAAATGTAATGCTAAAATCCATGTTTAATTAATCGAACAAGTTACTATATCTTTCTGCAAAATCATTTCTATTTAATACCAAAAAAAATGCAAACCTTGTTAGTAATAATCAATTTCAATAGTTTAGTTTATTAAAAATCATTAAAAAATAGAGGACAAAATGTTTGATAATAATTATAAATATATCTGTGTTGATAAATTTCTAAAATATGTAAAATACGATACACAATCGGATGAAGATTCAACTTCGTTTCCGAGCTCGGAAAAGCAAAAAGTACTTTCAAATGAGTTGGCTAAAGAATTAAAGGAATTGGGTTTAAAAGATGCCCATGTTGATGAATGGGGATATGTAATGGCAACCCTTCCATCCAATACTAACAAAAATGTTCCTATCATTGGTTTTATTTCTCACGTTGACACGTCTCCTGCGGTAACCGGCGCCAATGTAAACCCAGTAATCCATAAAAATTATCAGGGCGGGGATATCAAGCTTCCCAATGATAACCAGGTTATCAAGGCCTTCGAAAATCCAGACCTTGCAAACATGATTGGTTATGATATTATAACTGCGGATGGCACAACATTGCTAGGGGCAGATAATAAAGCAGGTGTTGCAGAAATTGTTGATGCCGTAAATTATCTAATTACACATCCTGAATTAAAGCATGGAACGATTAAAATATGTTTTACGCCGGATGAAGAGGTGGGCAGAGGAACTGAAAAATTTGATGTGAAAAAATTTAAAGCAGAATATGCATATACGGTTGATGGACAAAGTCGTGGAGAGGTTGAAACAGAAACTTTTAGTGCAGACGGATTAACCATTAAATTTATAGGTAAGAATATTCATCCCGGTTATGCTAAGGGCCAGATGATTAATTCGGTTAAAGTAGCTTCAGATTTTATTGAAAAGCTTCCAAAGGATTCATTATCTCCTGAAACAACTGAAAAAAGGGAAGGCTATGTTCATTGTACCTCAATAAACGGAAATGAAGAAGCAACAATATTAAAATTTATAATTAGAGATTTTGAATCATCAAAATTAAAAGAGTATGAAGATTTTCTTAAGAAACTTGCTTCAGATACAATTAAGAAATTTCCTGGGGCTAAGCTGGAGTTCGAAGTTGTAGAACAATATAGAAATATGAAAGAAATTTTAGATCAGCACCCGCAAATTTCTGAATATGCAATTCAAGCCATGAAGAATTTAAATATTGAACCTATCCTAAGTCCAATTCGCGGCGGAACCGATGGTTCAAGACTTTCATTTATGGGCTTACCAACTCCAAATATTTTTGCAGGGGAACATGCATATCATTCCAAAGAAGAATGGGTTTCAGTTCAAGATATGGAAATGGCTGTGAAAGTTATAGTAGAGATTTGTAAAATTTGGGAAGAGAAAAGTTAATT
>CAZRMA010000100.1:0-3873 GCA_964600655.1 uncultured Ignavibacteriaceae bacterium | reverse complement strand
GCTGGGGATATGACTATGTTAACGGCCGCAGTAAATGCCGGGGCAGATGCGGTTTATTTTGGAATTGGTAAATTAAATATGCGGGCTAAAGCAAAGAATTTTGCTTTAAATGAGTTGAAAGAAATCTCTGAATTTTGTAAAGCCAATAATGTTAAAACTTATGTAACTCTTAATACGGTTATTTACGAAGATGAAATTGATGAGATTGAAAATATAATTCGCCAAGCAAAAGAAAATAAAATAGATAGAATAATTTGTTGGGATCTTGGAGTTATCGAACTTTGCAACAAATTTGAAATGCCTTTTGCCATATCAACTCAAGCTTCAATATCAAACTCAATATCTCTTGAAACCTATAAAAAACTCGGTGCCGAAAGAATTGTCCTGGCGCGTGAATGCTCTTTAGACGAAATAAAAAAAATGCGAGCTAAGACTGATCTTGAAATAGAGGTATTTATACATGGTGCAATGTGCATTGCTGTAAGCGGAAGATGTTTTATGAGTCATCATCTTTTTGACAAAAGCGCAAATAGGGGAGAATGTGTGCAGCCTTGCCGAAGAGAATTTAAAGTGATTGATGAAACAACCAGCAAAGAAATGATAATTGGTGATGATTACATTCTTTCTCCAAGAGATTTATGTACGATTGAATTTATAGATCTTCTTATTGAGGCGGGGATTGATTCATTTAAAATAGAAGGACGAAAAAGAAGTCCTGAATATGTTCATAAAGTAGTGTCGGTGTACCGCAAAGCAATTGATTTATATTTCCAAAATGAATTAACTTCTCGAATAAAAAGGAATTTTCTGGCAGAACTTGAAGAAGTTTATAATCGCGGATTTTCTTCGGGATTTTATTTTGATATGCCAAGCTCAAGTGATTATAGTGATATTTACGGCAGCAAAGCATCCACCAGGAAACAATATGTCGGAAAGGTTATTAATTATTTTAAGCTGCCAAAAGCAGCGCACGTAATAATTGAAACAGGTTCAATCACATCCGGTGATAAGATTTACATAATTGGACCAACAACCGGCGTAGTAGAAATGATAATCAGCGAAATGATGATTGATGATAATTTTGTGAAGCAAGCTGCCAAAGGTGATTCAGTAACCTTCAAGTGTGAGCAATTAATCCGTCCGCGCGATGCTGTATATTTGGTTAAAAAACTATCTCCAGTAGATGAGATAATTTAAAGTTCAATTAAACTTTTCTGTCATAAATCCAGCTAAACTTTTCTGCTTCACCGGCAAAAGATAATCTATTTGATATAGCTGAATATCTCTCGGAAAGTTTGCAAAGATAATCTTGAGCTTTAGCAGCAACATCAGACAATCCTTTAATGGTAGAAATTTCCCATTCATTAACAAGATTTTTAATAATGCTTGCATAGTCATTAACTGTATATACTTCAATGCGCTGCGCAACATTTGAAAATTTTGTAAACAAGTTTTGGTCAATGCCATCAGTCATCATATTTGCAGGCATGGTAACTTTTAATTTCATCATTTTAGCAAATGATAATATTGCCTGCACAGGATCAACTTCAAAAATCTTTGTCATAAATAATTTATAGGCTCTTTCATGTCTCGCTTCATCACCAGCAATCAATCCGCAAATTTTATGAAGTTGAGTTTCACCAGCTTTCTTAGCTAGCCTGCCTACATTTGAATGTGAAATTTTTGTAGCTCTCTCTTGAAAAGATGTGTAAATAAATCCGAGATAGGGGTCGTTTTCTGTTAGAGGATTGAATCCATTATTTATTAAATGATGGATTGTAGTTTCAACAGCCCTCATGTTTACTCTTCCGGTGAGATATAAATATTTATTTAAAAGATCGCCATGACGATTTTCTTCCGAAGTCCAGCCCCGGCTCCATTTTGCCCATGGTGAGTCACTTGTTCCTGTTACGTCTGTTATTCCTTCCAATCTGTTTAACCAGGTTTGATAAGTAGGCAAAGCTTCTTCGGTAACCATATCTCCAACAAGTACAACAAGAAGATCATCAGGCATTTCTTTTGCTCTTTGTCTGAATTCATGAACTTCATCACGCCAATTTTCTTTAGTCATATCCGGTAAGAAATCCTGCGGCTGCCAGCTTTCTTCAATAGGTTTAAGCAAAGACGGAATATTTTCACCAACAAATCCTTCTATTGATTTTATTACTTCAAATCTTGAATTATTGTTGTTAGCTGACATTTTTATCCTTATTTTTTTTAGAGTTAGCAATTTATTTTGATGACTTGACGTAGATAAACTCTTGCAGATTTACTATTGGTAAAATGCAGAATTAATATAAATAATTTTGTTATAATTGATTTATTTGTATGAAGCACATCAATACCGGAAAAGTTAAATATTATTTTATTCTTTAACAATCCTAAAATAAGTTTTTGGAAAAATAATTTTTGATAATATCTGACTTCACCATTGTTTGTTAGTTTTATATAAATAACAATTGAACTAAAATAAAAATTGGAAGAAGCACTATTAAAGAAAACTTAAACATATAGCTGAAGAAATCCGGCATTTTAATATTATTTTCTTCTGCTACAGCTTTAACCATGAAGTTAGGCCCATTTCCTATATAAGTCATGCTTCCGAAGAAGACGGCGCCTATACTAATAGCACGCAATAGTATTTCTGGAATGCCAGCTTCCATTACCCCAATATGTTCTCCAAGCCCAAGTGCGAGAGAATGAAATGTAACAGCTGTTGGAGTGTTATCTAAAAAACTACTTAATAGACCCGTATAATAATAGAACTGAGTTGGAGTTGAAACACCAAGCTGTTTTGCATTAGATTCCAAATATAAAATACAAGGAACCATAGTAATAAATATTCCTAGGAATAAATAAGCTACTTCTTTAATTGGCTCCCATGTGAAGTTATTTGAAACTCTTGTCATGTGAGGTGTAAATAAAATTGAGAGATAAGCTAATAAAACGATTACAATTTCTCGGATGAATTTGAAATATTCATTTTGTTTAATAAAGCCTAAGTAATGATCGTTTAAAAAAGCTACTGCTAAAACCACACCTACAAGGAAAATTAAATTCTGAGTTCCTTCAATTTTAATGGGTCTAATTTGAGTCTTGTCTTTAATAATAGCAGAGATAGGTTCTTTTTTATGATAATATGAATCAACAAAGTAATAAATTAATAATAATGCACCGTTTGTAAAAAACCATTCAACACCCAACTTAAAGAACCATGAAAAACTGGCACCGCGTAAGTACATCATAAATAAAGGCGGATCGCCAAGCGGAGTTAATAAACCGCCGCAGTTTGCAATTATTCCTATGAAGAAAAGTATCGTGTGGACTTTAAATTTTCTTTCTTTATTAGTAGAAATTACTGGACGAATTAATAACATTGCTGCACCGGTGGTTCCCATAAAAGATGCTAATATAGCACCGATGGCTAAAAATAAAGTATTGATAGAAGGCTTAGCTTCTATGTCTCCGCTTAAAAATATTCCGCCTGTAATAGTGAATAGTGAACCGAGCAAAACAATAAAAGGGACATAGTCGAACAACATAGTTTCTAAAAGTTTATCGGTTAAATTTGACGCGACTAAAAAAACAATTATAGGCAAACTTAAAATTATAGCAATGATTAATTTGTTTTTATTGTTTTCCCAAAAATGTTCCCAAAACAAAGGGAAGACTGCAATTGAAGCAAGCATTAAAACAAATGGTAATAATGATAAAAGCGGGATACTATAGTGACTTTCCATATAACGAATCCTAAATGAAATTAATATTGGTAAAAATTAAAGGTAAGTATTTATAAAAAGTATTTTGAAAATGTATTTGTGAACCGATCATTTTTCTCCAAAAAATTAAACCGAAACATAGAGAAAAATTGAA
>CAZRMA010000099.1:0-10785 GCA_964600655.1 uncultured Ignavibacteriaceae bacterium | reverse complement strand
TAGTTGCCTGTCTCTGTGAATCGTTAAAATATGCAGGCACTGTAATCACAGCTTCTGTTACTTCATGTCCAAGATAATCTTCTGCAGTCTTTTTCATTTTTTGAAGAACCATTGCACTGATTTCTGGCGGAGAATACATTCTATCATCAATTTTAACTTTAGCAGAATCATTTTCTGCACTAACTACATTGTACGGAACTTTCGATTTTTCATCTTGTATTTCATCGAAACGTCGTCCCATAAATCTTTTTATCGAGAAGATTGTATTTTTTGAGTTTGTTATTGACTGTCTTTTGGCTGGTTGTCCTACCAATCTATCTCCATTCTTAGTAAACGCCACAATTGATGGTGTGGTTCTATTTCCTTCTGAGTTTGGTATTACTACTGGATCTGAATTTTCTATAACCGATACACATGAGTTTGTTGTACCTAAATCTATTCCTATTATTTTATTCATATTATTGTTCTCCTTTTTTAACGTTTGAATTAAACCGTTATTTTGTACATAAATCAATAATGATCTTATGTCGTTTTTAATCTTATATAAATATGGAAAAATTATTAAAATCTTTGATAATTACCATATGCAATTGTGTGCCAAGTAACATACCACATTCTTACTTCCCAATCGTTATATGATAGAACCATTTCAAAATGGTCGTCTTTCCAAGACTCTCTAATTTCTGCGCCTCTGTATCTACAGTGCTCTTCGCCGTTTTCAATCCATTTTTTAATTAATTTATCTAAAGTATTTGTAGGCATCTTTCTCGAATGATCATCAAGAATCCAAATATGAGATTCTTTACCATCACTAAAAATATAAATGCCTTCTGGATTTGCTGTTGATCTAATATAACTCATTTAATTGACCATTATTTATTTTAAAAATAATATTTTTCAAAATTTCTTCATATTTTCTAATTCGTTTAATTGTGATTTAAGTATAGAAATTTTTTTGTTGATTGATTTATTAAATATTTTATTTTTATATTCTAATAATTTTTTACCTTTTAAATCCGATTCGGAATGTTTTATTATATTTAACCCGGAAAATATATATCCAATATGGTCTGTGTGATATGCAATTTCTACATATTTACATTTATTTTTTTGTTTTAATTTTTTTAATATTTTAATAACACGATCAATATTAATTGGATGAGACTCGCCTGCCCACGATGGAATTTCATTTCCAGTATTTATATTATCAATTTCATCAGACTCCATATTCGAATCTATTTTTAATTCATCATCTAATATGAAATCGATTTCATCAATTTCAATTTCTTTTATATACTGATATTCTATTATATAATTAGACATTATACACCTTAATATTTTGATAACTAAAAATAATAAAAATTTAGATAAAAGTCAAGTATAAACAATTATTTTTTTGCTAAATCTAAGAAAAATTTTATATATTTTATGTGCTTTGTAACACGATCCTCTAATGGTTTATTCAATGTCGTTTCTAACGTATAACAATTTTTAATTCCTAAAGATCGTGCAAAAGATTCGCTTGAATATTTGTAAAAATCAATTGTTGGCCAGTAAATAAGACCAGTTTTAGTATCTTTACAAAAATCTCTAACTAAACTTTCTATTTTCTCACCATTATCTGAATGTGTCCATATATAGTCTGATCGACTCTCACAATCTTCGTGTAAATCAATAAATAATGATGGATTTATGCTTTTCATAATATCCATGAATTCTGATATAAATTTTAATTTCGTATCTGGTTTAAACTCTGAATTCAAATTAAATTTATAATTATTGTATCTATATTGTTTATTATAACCATCTATATTTAGAACTGGCAAAATCCAAACATTTTCAAATAATTCTGGCTCAGTAGAAAGAAGTCTCTGAATAGCCATTGGCCCAGCTCTTTCTTCTCCGTGAACTCCTGATATTATTATACCATTAGGATTGCCAAATTTATATAGAGTTGCTTTGTTTGATAATTGTATTGTAGAATTCATTCGTAACTCCTAATTGTAGTAAATAGTAATCTTCTATTTATATATATCTGGAATTACTAACTTTTATCATTTTTTTGACTAAAAAGTGAGTTTTAAAAAATGGCCAGAAAATCTGGCCATTATTAAGAAGAATACTTTATTTCTTTGGCATCAAATCCATATTTCCGACGACAGGTACTCCGTTTGGACCAACTGGAATATATATCATTGTATTATTTTTTGAATCTGCCATTGATTTTTGTGCTTCAATTGCTTCATGTTGAATGTACAAAGGAGTTAATTTTTGCTGAACTATATCCATTGACTTTGCAATACCTTCTGCTTCTGCAATCTTAATTTGTGCATTTTTCTGAGCAATTTTTAGATCAGTAACTTTTTGTTCCAGTAATTGAGTTGCCGCTAATTTCTTTGAAACTGCGGTTGAAACTTCGTTTGGATATTGTACATTTCCAACCGTAACATTTATTATAATAAATGGAGTATTCTCACTCAAATTCTGCATTTCTTTAAATACTGCATTTCCTATAGGTAATATATTATCTTTAATATCTAAAGCATTATATTTTTGAACTTCATTTCTTGAAAATGTTCTAAACTGTTCTTTTAAATAATTATTGTATACAACTTTTACAATCTTTTGTGGATTAGCATCATCATCTAACGTTGAGAATTTTTCAACAAATTCTTTTACTTTAGTTTCATCTATTTTCCAGAAAATATGCATTCTATATCCTATAAGAAGGTTATCTTTTGATAGAACTTTATTACTGCCACTAAACTCTTCTGTATATGTATATGGTGTTATACTAACATTTGTAGAATTAAGTAACCAAGTTTTTCCCGGAGATGCAGGACCTTTTAATAATCCGACAAATTTTGCGTGACCGAACCAAGAATTTTGAACAAGATATCCAACATATCCTGCCGGAACTGTCGGGTTACTTGATCCCATATACCAAACTATTCCCCAAATAATTGCTAATGCAATTATAATACCAATAATTGGTGCCAGAAAGTTTTTCATTTTTTACCTCTTTTGTTTATTTTATTATTTAATTTTTAATCTATATTGTTTAGAACGAATCTCCTGAAGAATCGTCGTCATCATACTGGTGGTCAATGGATAAAGTTTTATCTGGCATTTTTCTAATAGCAAGATATAACTTTTGTATTTCTTCTGAACGAATTATAAAACCCTTTTTACAATATCTAAATGCTCTACTCAAAGTACTTGCTGGATATGATATTTTATTCATCATTAATTGTCTCTTTGCTAAATCAATAAAAGATGTTTTACCATAATAAACTTGTGTTCTGTCAACTGCAAACATAGATACTGTAAAGTCGAAGTTATTTATTGTATCTAACGGATTAAGAAAAAACTTTTTAACCAAGTCAAATATTCTGTTTTTATATTCAACTTTCATCCCATTATCACTTTCCCATTTTACGATTGCGCCTTTTTCTTTAAAATAAGAAACTGCTTTTAAATATTCTGATTCGTTTGGGAAAAATATATCATGATCAGTTTGTATCGGAATTCCCATAAAATAATCTCTTATTGCACCACCTGCCAGCCAACATATAATTCCTGAATTCGCAAGTTCATCAAGAATAATTTTTCTATATCTACTAACTGCATTATCTAACTGAATCATGTTATTCTTTAACCTTTTGTTTTTTAAAATACTAATTAAAGTTTTATCTCAGCCATATACATTCATATTCACTATTTTTATAAAACTTCGCAGTTGTGGATGCAAGTATTTTCCCATCACTAATACTTTTACCAATACTCCAAATCCATAACTCTTCATTTTTATCACAGTAATCAGATCCATCTACAAAATTTTCTATTATATAGTCACCAAATTCATTTCTTTTGCAATCAGAAAGATCAATACATTCTCCTTCTGATAAAGAACGTTCCATATATTTATTTTTCATTGTAATATCTCCTAAAAATGAGGATTTTTGCTATCATTTGTTTTTCATAACTTTTAAAAGTTTCTTCTTGTAATTCTCGCATCTCATTATTTTCGTTGAAATCATCCATTAAAATAATTTTTCCCATTCTTTTTGAGTATCAATGTCATACACTTTTTTGCCCCAAATTATTAAATGTTTAGATGCTTCTTTATATAACTTTGGAAATTCTCTTTTTAAAGGAAGAACCAATTCTGCCAATAAATCGGCCAATAATGCTTCTTCTCCTTCTAATTTTGCCATGAAATTATAAAGTTCCAAATCACGACCCAATCTTTTATTATCTAATTTAAGGAAGGTGGCAGCATGTTCCTGACAATTTCCCGATTCATCTTCTTGGTGTTCAACTATTCTAATTCTATCTTCAGAAAATTTTTCCATAATTTCTGCAAGAAACATTATATTTTGCATGGTATATTTATTCATAAATTCTCCTATAAAATTAACAAAGTTCTAATTCAAAACCAATATCAGTCATATACCTAATTACCAAATCTCCTAATACGGTTTCTGTAAAATTATCGTTTTCGGGATCATCATTGATATCAGTTTCTGAAAGATATTTCATAACTTCATCAAATGTTGGAATGTCCATATCCATATTATTAATTAACAAGTTATTAAAATATGCCCAATCATGATCACTCCATAAATTTATCAATTTCATTGTAACTCCATATTATAAAGTTTTGTAAACGTTATTAAATTTTTCCATTAAACTTTTATATAATTCGTATCTTTTTCCCCACTCCTCTGATGTTAAACCACCACCATGGTAATTTTCACCAAGTGATATTCCAGACATACACGATGTCAATGAAAATGTTAATTGTCCTAACATTTTATCCATCCATCTTTTATATGTTTCAGGACTGAGTGTATTTCTAACATCTTCATTTAATAAAAAATTGACAAATTCCTCTGGAGGAAATAAACCCGGATATTCATCAAAGTTGTTTAATTTATTTCGTACTTCATCTGATTTCATAACTGTTCCTTATAATAATTTAATATTAAGAATACATAAAATTTTAATACTGCCAAGGTTGACATATTAACCATTTAAATATTGGGGAATACCAATGTTATAGTCTATTTTAATGGTTAATATGAGAAAATACCAATAAAATTTCAATCGTAATATAATTTGGCGACTCGTTTATATCGAGTCGATAAATCTTATTATTTAATATAAATCTTCACTTGTTAATTCAATTGATATTGCATCTTTTATATTAGTAACTATTTGATCTGATGCTTTTGCTATTTTAAAAGCCCGTTTTCTATTAACAAACTTTCCTTGTGAAGTCAAAAATCCTTGTATATGATTTTTCTTATCATAATTTTTATCTATGTTATTTAATATAGCAAAACAATTATGATGTCTCCAACCACAAACTACAATTCCACTATCAATATTTCTTGGCTGATGTTCTCTTTTTATACCATCATTATACCAAATTGCTGCACATAAAATGTGTTCTTTATTATTTGACGATTCTGAACTTTTAATATTATTCTCCTCCCCACTCCTCAATAGAAGCATATATAGATTTAACAACAGATTCAGATCCTCGAATTTTAAAATCTGTAGTCAAAAATCCTACTTTCTGCTCATCATATTCTATATCTGCTCCATTAAATTTACATCTTTTTAAGAAATCTCTGACCTGTCGAGCAAATAAAGAATTTACTTGAAGTCTTGCAGTTGCTATTGTTTTTTCCATTCTATTAAATTTCTCCGGTTTCAGCAAATCTTAGTAATATTGGTAATAATTCCTTTACCTGTTCTCTATTTAAATGCATTCGTGTATGTAATAAAACATCATCTGGTATTTTATACTCACACCAGCCATTATCTCGTTCATCGTTATGTTTTTCTCGAATTCCCATTTGTATTGCATCATGACACCTTATTTTTGGATCGGCATCATCAATTCCAAACCAAATTGCATCCTCTGTTGCTAAACTACTTTTCTGTATGCTGCATTTTTGTCCGTATCTATCATTAAATTCAATATAACTGAATCCTCGTTGATTTTCTCCTTTTTTAAATTCCATTAAATTTCATCTCCTGGTTCATTTAAATTCACATAATATTTTTTAATTTTATTCCAAATTTTATTATATTCATTAATACTTAATTTCTTATTAGTATTTTTTAATATAAAATTATTAAATATATTAATATCAGCTTTTTTATCCGGATAATATTCCATATCTGATAATTTTTTTATATAAGATAATTCTTCATCATCCGAATAAATCTCACGTTTATGAATTTTATCTCCTGCATATTCCTTAACAGGAATAGTATATTCTTTCGTTCCAATATGATCAGATTTTCTATCTATAAAAACAACTTTTTCAAAAAACATATGATCTACATTATTAGATACAAATACGTCTTCTGGATTTATAATAATTTCTTTAATAGTTTCTGCATATTTTAACAAAATATCCAATTCATCTTTAGAATAATTTTTCTTATCTTTAATATCATATAAAATAAAAAATGCCCCTTTAGGAGTTAATTTCCAAATATCAGATGTTGAAATAACCGCATCACAATTTGATGGCAACCAAGTTGATATTGATAACCCATTATTGCAATATCCTGCTCTTTTACCTATTTCTTGAAAGGTATATTTTGTGTTTTTAAATGTATTTTCAAATATACATCTATATACTTTTTTTGATTTTTGTGATGCCATTATTTATTATTTAGTTTTTTGTTTTAATGTGATAGATATTTTCAATTTTTTCTTGGTTTCTTTGGTATACCATGTGGTAAATCCTTTTCATTTTTATAATAAATATAATTATCTTCAGCATCTTTAATAGATGGTACATGTGTCCACATAAGAGTTGACCATCCCCAATCTTCTCCAAACAGTTTTCTATAATACATATGACCACCTTTACCTGCAATTCCTGTAGTATAAATAATATCTATATCTCCTGGTTCCACTTCAAATTCGGACTTTAATACATAAAAACCTTCTTTTGGCATCTGTCTTGCTTTTGGCATTATAACCTCTAAATTTATTTATTTAATACTTAAATATATGAATTATTCTAATAAATGTCAAGCGAAACCTTAATCAATTTCCCAAACTTTCATCCATTCTGGTATCTCTCTGCCAGTTGCTTTCCGAGTCTCAATTTCTATCTTTTGAAGTTCTATAACTTGTCTTACTTTTTCTTCGTATGGAAGTTTTGATTGATCTTTGTGAAATTGCCTAATTCTGCGGAAATGCTTCTTTCTATAATATAATATAATTAGTTTTTTGATGTAGTTCATTCCAATGATATCTCTTTTTAACTAACCAATATAAACCAACTGGTACAAATGTTGAACATAATAGATTATATAGTGTGGGCTTTACCCAATAATCTCCTTTAAATCCAAACAGTGCTGAACATAAAATATTTAAAGAAAGATTAAACATTAATAGAGACAGAATTAACAGAATCATAATATACCTCAATTGTTTTAATTATAAATTTATGTAAAATTTTGGTAAATGTCAAGCGAAATTATACATCTTCCAATGGACAATTAGGATGAATATATGAATCAATATCATCTATAAATGATTTATCATCTTCGTATTTGCCTTTAAATCCATTTTTATCTATATTATCCCATAATTTACCATTTTGGCAATGCAAACCACAATTTGAGTATTCTCCATTTTCTGTATATTGTGCATATGGGCATACTTCACAAGATTCTACTTTCAAATCTACTTTTTTCATTTAAATAATCCTTTATTTTTTAACTAAATTAAATAAAATTTTAACAAATGTCAAGCGTTTTTAAGCAAAAAAAATGGGCAGTTCTAAACGAACTGCCCAACATCATTTATCATTATTTTAATCAACAATCAATCGATTATAAAGTTTGTAGACCATCGATAACTATACGACCAAAGAACTCAGGACGAACAACACGTTTTGCGTATCTTGTCATGACCCCTTTTCTGGGCGTAAGATTATTAGGATCGTATACAAGAGGTGTAGTGATTAAAGGTACGTAAGGAGCGTATACTACGCCAGTCTCTAAGAAGCTTGTGCCTCTGAAACCTAACAATATAACGTTCTCTAACATATAAGGGTTTTTGTAAACAGAGAATCTGCTTGCAAAGTTACCTACTTTAGAAACACCCATTGCGAACTGCATCTTGTCACCATCAGTGTCAACAACGAATCCAGGAATTGATTCAAGGATTGTGCTAACGTCAGGAGATACAACCATAAAGTTTGCACCGCCTCTCATAGTTTTCTGATGAATTCTGTTACTTACTTTTTGAATTTTAGTACCAAGTGTTTGATACCAGGTCTGACGTGTATAGAACTGACCAACACCAGTTGCTGGAGCTGTGAAAGCGCTAACACCATCAAATTCATAACCAACACGTGCTGACCAGAAATCTTCTGTCAATGCGTTTTGAATCAACATATCAAGGATTTCTAAGTCGATTTCCATCGAAATATACTCACTTAACATTGATGTTAATTCTGCTTCTGCATCAACTGAATGGAAAGCGTTCAAATCTTGGGCCATTTCTGGAGTCCAAACTGCTTTCAATTTTCTTGTTTTTGCTACGATAGGCTCGCTTCTTAATTGAAGGTCGATTTCAGGAATATCTAACTGTTGATAGTTAAATAAGTATGATTGATCTTCAAAATCGCCACGAGTTTCTTTTGTAGGTTGTGTATGATAAGTTAAAACTGCTGAACCTGAAACTGCATCTACATCTGATCCTGATACAACGAATACTATGTGAGGTGTAGTACCTGAATAATAAAATGCTGTATTTTGTGGATAATAATCAACTATAGTTGCGAGAGAACTTGATATTGCAAAAGCTCTAACACCTTCTGTATCTGCATCTGATGGAGCAACTATATCAAGTGTGAAGATTTCGCTAGCTGCAACTGATGCTGATAATGCTGGATTAAAGTCAACTGTATACCATGTTGCTGCTGTTGCAACTGATGCTGTAACAGATGCTGTTACGTCGTTGATTGTATAGCCGAAACGACCTGCGCCGTAAAGACCATTCTGTGCAACGTCTGTTCTACCAAACAATGTATTATTTGTTAATGAATTGTTACTACCACCGAATACTGATGTACCTGGTGTGAAACCTGGTTGAGTTGTACCTTGTGAATATTTGAAATCAAGGTAGAAAACAAGACCAGCTGGAAGATTCATAGGCTGAACGCTAACGAATTCTTTAGCTGCGATTTCACCGAAAATTCTACGAACAAGTGGCAATGCAACGCCTGCCCAAGCCTCTGCGTCTGTACCACCAGTCTTTGTAGATTCTTCGATTATCTCTTTTGACTGATTTTCTAAAAGAATAGCCATTGAATGTAATTCATTATCACTTGCAAGACCTTCTAAAAGACCGGTAGGTTGCCATTTGTTGACAAGACCACGAGTTTCTTCTAAAAGAACTTTATAAGGATTACGACCTTCTGATAGTTTTTTTAATGAAATAGGATTTCCCATTTGTTTTTCTCCGTATTGAGTTTAATAATTATTTTACTTTATACCTGCTAATTTTTTTAATCTTTCTGCGCCATCTACACTTACAATACCTTCGTCAAGAACTTTCTTCGTTGATTTTTTCATTGTAAGAACAGGTTTTGATGCGCCGCCTATACTTTCTGTAATTTTCTTAACTGCTTTTTTAGAACCGGTAGATGTTTTACCATTTACAGATTCAGCAATTGTAGAATAAACAAGTTTAACTTCTCTAAGAGTTTTTGCTCTATCAAAGCTTTCAATTACTTTCATCTTTTCTGAATTATTCATGTTATTAGATTTAAATAATTTACTTGTAAACAATAATTTTGCATTTAATAAATTAACTTCATTCAATTTTGATTTTAAGAATTTAATTACTTGTCTATGTTCTTTTAAATCTTTTGTTAAAGAACCTACTTTAGTCTTTAACTGCTCATTCTGGAATGCGAAAGGATCTGACTGATTAGAAGTTTTTGAAAGATTAGGATCAAATGATGTACCATTGTAATCATTCTCTTCTAACTCTTTAAGAATTTCATCAATGTTTATTTCAACATCTTCGTCATCTTTACCTTCTTCGTCTTCGCCTTCTTCTTCATAGATTGCATTTTTTGCCATCTGTTTCAAGTCTTTACTTGCTGGAAGTTCTGCGCCGATTTCAGTGCTAAATGGTTTTCCACGATCTGGACTAACTTGTTCTCCACCTCCTGCGTTAAGTTCTGTACCAGTAAGTTTAGCTGTAACATCACCCGTATCTTCCATACCTTTATTGGTATTTTTCTGAGCCGGATTAGTTTTTTCCATTCCGTCACCTTCTTCGATTTCTTCAGGTTCTTCATACTCATCGTTTTCTTTCGTGAACATTGGTTCTTCAACGTCGTCATCAATATTAGATTCATCCTCTAATTCTTTGATAATTGATTCAAGATCAAGTTCATCAAGTTCTGCTTCTTCTTCAGAAGGTTCAACTTCAACGTCAACATCAGATTCTGGCTCTGTTTCAATTTCAACCGGTTCTTGAACTGGTTCTTCAACATCAACATCTGCACTTGCTTCTGGTTCTACGTTTACATCTACTGGTTCTTCAGGAGCTACTTCAGTTTCGTCAGCTTCTGGCTCAACGTTGATTTCTGCATCTGCATCTGGCTCAACATTAACTTCTGCTGGTTCCTCAATGTTTTCTTCCTCATCTTCGCCTTCGATTTCGTTTTGAAGTTTGGTAGAAATCATTGATTGTAAGCGAGGTGTGAATGCTTCTTCCATTCTCAT
>CAZRMA010000098.1:0-10825 GCA_964600655.1 uncultured Ignavibacteriaceae bacterium | reverse complement strand
TGTCTTAATACATTTTTCTACATCAGTATCGTTTTGTCTATTAATTTGGATTATTTCTGATCTACCAGCAAAGAATTTTTTTGTTGATGCCGTAATTGAATCTAAATCCCCAACAATTAAATCCGGGATTAAATTCATTTTCTTTGCTGAGTTTGCCCCACCGTCTGCACAAACCAAATAATTATAACCTTTTTTCTGAAGATATGTAATAACTGATTTTGCGGGTGGTTTACCGTTGGCAAGTATTATACATTTTTTCATAAGACTTTAAAAGATCAAAAGTAAAAATTCAAAAGTCAAAATATATAATTTTAAGTTTCAAATATTAATTATTTCCCTTCTAAGTTTAGATTTTTGATTTATGACTTTTCTAATCAACATTCTTAATAATATTGTAAAACTCGTCAGCGCTGACAAAGCCGGTAATGCGTTTGGCTTCATTTCCTTTTGAATCCAAAATTAATACCGTTGGAACACCAACAATTTTATATTTTTCTTTCAAAGCTTCAACTTCCGGGGAAAGTGATTTGGTCATATCAGCTTTTAGAGTATGAAAATTTCTCGCTTCATCGATAACTTTTTGATTTGAGAAAGTGGATGCGTCAAGTTCATGACATGGGATGCACCAGTCGGCATAAAAATCAATTATCACTCCCCTCTTTTCACCAACACCCGCAGTTAATATTTTACTATCATAATGCTGCCAGGCTATTGAATTGGTTTGCTTCGGAATTAAAGCATAAGCCGCAACAGCTATTAATATTATTGAAAAACTAATTTTAAATATTTTGAAAACTTTGATATTGTTTGCAAGTTTCTCAAAAAATAAAAGATAAATTGCAGTAATCACCATAAAAATAGGAAGAATGTATCCTCTGATTTCTTTTGGCAAAAGCGGCAACAAAAAGTACAAAGCCATACCGATTAAAATAAATCCGAACACATGTTTTACAGCATCCATCCATTCACCGGAACGCGGCAGTTTTTTAATTTTACCTGAAAAAATTGCCAAAACTAAATATGGCACTCCCAAACCAATAGCGAGTACAAAGAACATCAAGAAGCCATAAAATGGATCTGCCTTGGCAGCGACGTAAGTAACAAGTCCCAGCACAAAAGGACCAATACAAGGTGCGGCAACTATTCCCATCGTTAATCCCATAAAGAAGGCACCGTAATAGCCACTCTTGGCGCCACCGGCTTTTGCTACCCAAGAATCCGGCAGCTTAAATTCGTAAACGCCAAACATGCTAAGCGAGAGTACAACAAATATTAATGCAATAAAGATTATTACAAATGAGTTTTGAAGGAGTGAACCAAACACAGCGCCACTTAAAGCTGTAACCACGCCTATTACTGAATAAGTAAGTGCCATTCCGATTACAAATAAAACTCCCATTAAGGTTAGCTTTTTTGTACTGCCTTCGCTTTGACCGCCAAAATATCCAATAGTAATTGGTATGAGAGGATAGACACACGGTGTTAAATTCAATGCAAGGCCACCGATAAAAACAAAGAGTAGACTTAAAATTAATCCGCTGCTTTCAAGTACAGATGAAATTGAATTTTCATCTTTCGGTGCTGCAGCAGCTAAAGTTGTATAGCTTAAATCTATTTTATTAAAGATGTCTTCGTTGATAGAATTTATTGCAGTTTGCTTATTTACCACTTCTATATTTAAAGTATCTTGAACTGATGATGGCGGCATACAGGTATTATTATTGCAAGCCTGGTAATCAAGAGTAACTACCATTTTATAATTCCCAGGTTCAACATTACTCGAAGTTTTGACTAATGCGCCAATATAAATTTCATCCTGCCAAACAGATAAAGGCTTGTTGGAAAAACTTAATTTTATATCCTTAGCATTTGGATATGAAATTTTCTGAACTGAAAAATCTGTTGTATCATCGATTGTTAATTTTGAAGGGATTAAAAATTCATCGTATGGTTTATTTGAATTTATGTGCCAGGGTTCATTGATATTCACTTTCAAAGCAATTTTAAATTCTCCTTTGGGAGTAACTTTATCCAAAGATTTAAAAGCTTTTATTTTTAATATATTATTTGGTGCTCCAAATTGACCAAATAAATTAGAAATTAAGAAAACACTTATAAATATTACACCTAAATATTTTTTATAATTCATCATAACAGTTTAAAAAATAATTTAATTTTTGAATTCTAATTTTTGATTTTTTATTACCTTCTCCAACCTTGTACAATGGGATATCTTCTACCATAACCAAAAGCTTTTCGTGAAACTCTCAGCGCAGGAGCTGCTTGTTTTCTTTTAAACTCATTTAAATCAACCAACCGCAAAACTTTTTTTATCGTTTCTTTGTCGCCTAAAAGTTTTACAATTTCACGTTCTTCTTTATTTTCTTCTAGATACATTTTTAGAATCTTATCAAGAAAATCATAAGGCGGAAGGGAGTCCTGATCTTTTTGACCCTCGCGCAATTCAGCAGAAGGAGGCTTGTTAATTATTTCTTCCGGTATTATTTCTGTATCGTTATTAATAAATCTTGCTAATTCATAAACTTCTGTCTTGTAAAGATCAGCAATCACTGCAAGTCCGCCAGCCATATCGCCGTAAAGTGTGCAGTAACCAACAGCCAATTCTGATTTATTTCCTGTTGTTAATAATAATGAATTATAATTATTTGAAACAGCCATTAAATAAATACCCCGAATTCTTGCTTGAATATTTTCTTCCGTAATGTCTCTCGGATTCTCTCCAAGGGCCGGAGCCATGCTTTTGTTTATTGAATCAAACACAGGTTGAATTGAGACATTCTTCCATTTGATGCCAAGATTATCAATAAGTTTCCTAGCATCATCGACACTGCCTTTGCTTGAATATTTTGATGGCATAAGCAGTACCTGTACATTTTCACTACCGATTGCTTTAACAGCAATGTAAGTAACTAAAGCAGAATCAATTCCGCCGCTTAATCCCACCAGCAGCTTTTTAAAATTAAGCTTCTCACAATATTCCTTAACACCATAAATTAACGCTTTCAAAATTTCTTCTGAAAAAATGGCTTCGGTTTTCAAAATTGGTTCGTAATTTTCTTTTGTATCAAATACAAAAAAATCTTCTTCATAACTTTTTCCAAGCTGAACAAGATCTCCTTTATTATTGAAACACATGCTGGCACCATCAAAAATTAAATCGGTTTGCACACCAGAGCAGCAGACGTAAGCCAACGGAATATTATCATCTTTTGTTAAAACAGAAAGCATTTCTTTCCTGTCTTCCCTTTTGCCATAGGAATAAGGACTCGCAGAAATATTAATTAAAAGTGTAGCTCCGTTTTGAATTAACTCCTTAACAGGATCGCGGCTATAACGTCTTTTATACCAATAATCGGAATCATTCCAAATATCTTCACAAATTGAGATCCCTAATTTTTCATCTTTGAATTCAAAAACAAAAATTTCTTTTGCCGGATCGAAATAACGCATTTCATCAAACACATCGTAATTAGGAATTAAAGATTTATGCTGCACGAATTGAATTTTTTTATTGTAGCAAAAAATTGCAGAATTATGAATGTCTGTGCCGACATTATCATCATCTTCTGTTATAGAGCCAAAAATTAAACCCACTTCTCCACTCTGCTCAGCTATTTCAAGAGCAATTCTTTTCGATGCTTCCCGGAATTCTTTTTTCTCGACAAGATCAAGCGGAGGATAACCAACCAAAGCTAATTCAGGTAAAATTACTAAATCGGCACCCTCAGCAATTCCCCTATTGTATCCTTTAAGAATTTTACTTTTATTAAATTCTATATCACCAATTATTGTGTTTATCTGGCAAAGAGCAATTTTCATATTAGTTTATTTTTTAATTTTAAAGATAAAAAAGCGAATATGGTTTTACAATTGCATTAGTCATCTAAATTAAAAATGCCGTTAATTTATATATAATCATATCTTAATGACTAAAATTACCGATAAAAAAAATAAAAGGATTTTCCATACTTTTTTATTCATATTTGAACCGGTTGATACAATTATAGTAGGTATTTATCCCTACGGAAAAGGAGATAGCAAAATGAATAAGAAATTATACCGCTCAAATAGAGATAAAATGCTTGGGGGTGTTGCTGGAGGCCTTGCAGATTACTTTGATGTAGATCCAACAATTGTCCGAGTAGTTTTTGTCATTTCATTATTTTTAGGAGGCACGGGAATTTTGGCATATGTTCTTCTATGGATTATCGTCCCTGAGGCTCCATTTGTTTTTAATATGCCGAAAGGAGATGCCGGGCAAAACAAAACAGAAGAATATGAAAACAAAGAGAATACTGAAAATAATTATCAACAAACAAATTCGAATTCTCAAAATAATTTTGCGCAAGTATATGAGCAGCAAAAAGAAATGCAGCGAAAAAAACGATCAACATTCTTTGGCGTTGCGCTAATTATTCTGGGCTTTATTTTTCTGGCAGATACATGGATACCTCATTTACATTTTTCACATTTTTTTCCAATAATTTTAATCGCAATTGGAATTGGATTAATTGTTAAAAGCAAATAAAAAGGCGGGCTAATAAAATGAAAACTAAACAATTATTTTGGGGGGTTCTGCTGATAGCTTTAGGATTATTAATTTTCTTAAATAACATCGGCCAAATTAGTTGGGATTGGGAAGAACTTATAAAATTTTGGCCATTGTTCTTTGTCCTTTGGGGAATTTCTTTAATGATCAAAAATCCTAGTGCTAAAAGAATTATTATAAGTCTGACCGCCACTGCTCTGGCATTAAGTATTTTTGCTTCTTTTAAAACTGCTACGGGTTTTGCGAATGATGTCGTTTGGGACAATGGCCATGTAATTATAGAAGATAGTACTTCTGTGAATGAATATTCAGAATTATATTTTAGCAAATACAAAACTGCAAAATTAAAATTTCATGCAGGCGCCGGGGCTATTACGATTGACGATACAACATCGAAGCTGATTTATGCAAAGACACAAGGATATAATGATGATTTTGATTTGGATGTATCCAAATTCGATAATGAAGCTGATATTAATTTCAAAATGTCAAAAACAAGATTTTCGTTTAATTCAATAAGCCATAAAAATAAGGTTGAAATTAATTTGAATCCCTACCCTGTTTGGGATTTGAATATTGATGTAGGTGCAGCATCCTTAAATTTGGATTTAACCAAATTCAATGTTAATAAAATAAAAATTGAAATGGGTGCAGCTTCTCTTCATGCAAAGCTTGGAGATTTTGCAAAAAATACCGACTTCGAAATTGACGCAGGCGCATCATCAATAAATATAGCTATTCCCGAAAATTCAGGATGTGAAATTGATGCAGATGTTACATTATCTTCAAAAGATTTTAAAGGATTCACCAAAATCACCTCTTCTGTTTATAGAACTAGAAATTTTGATGAGGCTTCGAAAAAGATTTATTTAAAAATTAAATCAGGAGTTTCTTCCTTAAAGGTTAGCAGGTATGCGGTAAATGATACATGGGAATAATTATTTTTAGGAGTAATGGAATATTCTAAGTTTGCAAAATCTACATTCCAAATACTATGTTCGAATATTCCATTTTTTTAGTGATGAGATTCGAAGTAATTTATTTTAGATAGTGAAATTCATGTCTTAAATGGCTTTGGTTTCCAAAGATGCCTTTCAAGATTAACACAGCCATCCTCATTAAATTCTATTCCTTCCGAACGCAGCAAGTCTTCCATTAAATGTGCATCTCCAAAATGCATTTTACCTGACAATGCTCCAAATCTATTTACGACTCTATGACAGGGCAATCCCATTTCTTTCATACCATTTAATGCCCAGCCGACAGTTCTTGCCCCAGCACGAGTTCCACATGCCTCCGCTATATCGCCATAAGTTGTTACTTTTCCAGAAGGAATTTTCTTTACAATTGATGTTACTTTATCGAAAAAGTTTTTTTTAGCCTTGGATTTATTCATGGCTTTAAATAATCATAATCAATTCTGACTGTACTTTAATAGAAATGCTTTTATAAATTTATTTATATCTCCATCCATCACTCCCTGCACATCCGAAGTTTCTACATCTGTGCGGTGGTCTTTAACCATATTGTAAGGATGAAAAACATAAGAACGAATTTGACTTCCCCATTCTATTTTCATTTTACCTTTTTCAACTTCATCTAATTCTGCTTCTTGCTTTTCTTTTTCTATTTGATATAGCTTTGATTTTAATAGTTTCATTGCGTTCGTACGATTTTGAAGCTGAGACCTTTGACTTTGGCAGGCTGCAACAGTTCCTGTTGGAATGTGAGTAATTCTAACTGCCGTTTCAACTTTATTAACATTTTGTCCGCCTTTTCCCCCGGAACGGTAAGTATCGATTCTTAAGTCGGCGGGATTTATTTCAATTTCAATTGTATCATCAATTTCAGGAATAACAAAAACAGAAGCGAATGAAGTATGTCTTCTTTTGTTTGAATCAAATGGGGATATTCTAACTAACCGATGAACCCCGTTTTCAGCTTTCGTATAACCATAAGCAAATTCACCCTCAACTTCAATTGTTACGCTTTTAATACCAGCCCCATCGCCTTCGAGCATATCCACAATCGTCATTTTGAAATTATTCTGTTCACCCCATCTTAAATACATTCTCATCAGCATTTCGGCCCAATCCTGTGCTTCCGTTCCGCCGGCACCAGAATGTATTGTTAGAATACAATTATTGGCATCCTCTTTTCCGCTTAGCATATTTCTAAATTCCGCATCGCTTAAAGCTTCATCCAATGATTTTAACTCATTGTTTATATCATCAAAAAATGATTCATCTTCTTCCATTTGCGCAAGCTGAATAAATTCTTCAAGAGATTTTGCTTTATTATTTACATCACTCCATAGTTTTACCCAGCCTTCAAGTGTTTTTATTTCCTGAAGAATTTTTTGAGCAGCAATTTGGTCATCCCAGAATTTGGGTTCAGTGGTTTGATTTTGAAGATCTTTTATTTTTGCATCTTTATTAGCGACGTCAAAGATAACTCCGTAGATTATCAATTCTTATTTTATATTCCTTAAGTTGTTTCATTTCTTCTTCGTACATTGTGTTCCTTTTGAATGTTTAACGCTTATTTTTTTGAACCAATTTTATGGAATTTAATTTTTAACTATAAAATTAAATATCAAAATTCATAAGTCAAAAATAAACTTGAAATCCAAAATATATTATTTTGACCTTTGACTTTTCACTTTTGAATTTAAATATCAACTTCCATTCTTAATAATGCTGCTGCAAGAGTTTTTCCTTGAGCATCAAGCTTTAAAGAAACCGTTCCACCTCCGCCGAGAGTACTATGAAGTAAAAAATTTAAAGCTCTAATATTCGGCAATTCATATCTTTCAACTTCACCGAAACAAATTCCTTCAAAATGTTTTGTTACTTTTTCTTGAGTTACTTGTTTTTTTATTATTTCCCATGCTTTGTCATCATTGGCAATTAAGCCGATATTTGCAGCATCACCTTTATCACCGCTTCTGCCGTGGGCAATTCCTTTCAAGAATACTTTCATTTCGCCTCCACAATCATTATTTCAGGATTTACTAATTTCTTTGGAATTAGAGCCGGCCAATAAGCAACCACTTCACTCGGCTTTGGTCTACCGCCAGCAAATCCTGTTACGCTTGGTGGTCCTGTTAAAATTAGTGGTGCCAACTCTTTTCCAAATCTTTCAACAGAATTATAATCATGCGAACGAACTGCAATCCGTAGCATAATTTCATTTATTTTATCTTCATCAATTTTCGGCGCTAAAGTTTCATGAGTTGCATTATAACCTATATATTCGGTTCTAATTTCATCATATTTAAGATTTAAATTTGCTAATCGCTTTCTTAAAATTTTATCGGCTGCTTTTGCTTTTGACAATGCATCAGGCCATGAATAAGTTAAGCTTCCGGACGCTGAATAGCCGTCTGAATACGAACATGAAACTTTGTAGAATTCTGTTTCTTTATTTCCCTTCACATCATATACTTTCACGCAATCATTTCCAAGGTCTTCCAATTTTATAGAAGTAAAATCAGCAACACAATCCGGAGTAATATAATTTGTAGGATCGCCAATTTCATAAACCAACTGCTCGGCAACGGTCTCAAACGAAACTCTACCTCCGGAATTTTTATGTTTTGTTATAATTACTTCTCCATTTGGAAATGCCTCTGCAATTGGAAATCCAACTTCTGCCAAATTTTCAATTGACTGCCAATCACCTAAAAAATTTCCTCCTGTTGATTGAGCACCGCATTCTAATATGTGTCCTGCAACTGTTCCTGCAGATAACAAATCATAATTGTCTTTCTTCCATCCAAATTCATAAATCATTGGAGCGAGAGTTAAGCCTGTATCTGTAGTTCTTCCTGTAATAACAATATCAGCACCTTTATCTAATGCTTCTACAATCGGGAAGGCACCAAAATAAACATTGGCACTTAAAATTTTTTCTTTAATATTAATTAAAGGCTCACCAGTTTCCATATTTTTCAATCCGGCATCCGAAGCCAATATTTCATTTAGTCTATCTCTAATATTATCACCGAGAACAACTCCAATTTTTAAATCTTTTATTCCTAAATCTTCAGAAACTTTTTTAATTGCATTTGCACAGGCAATTGGATTAACTCCCCCGCCGTTTGTAATTATTTTTATTTTTTTTTCTATACAAATGGGAAGTATTCTTTTCATCAATTCAGGAATATCTCGTGCATAACCAAGTTCGGGATTTTTATTTTTTTGTTTCTGAAGAATTGACATGGTTACCTCCGCAAGATAATCCATAACCAGGTAGTCAATTTCACCTTTAGTAACTTGATGATACGGCGCATCAATTAAATCACCCCAAAAACCTTGACCAGATGCAATCCTAATTTTTTCTTTCATTCATTTCCTCTCCACGGATTATTTCGTCCGCTATATTATTTAAATCCTTTTGAGATTCAATTTTATGCCAGATGATTCTGTCATCGGCATTAAACCAGGTTAATTGTCTTTTTGCAAATCTACGTGTATTTCTTTTAATCAGCTCAACAGCTCTTTCCAAACTGATTTCATTATCTAAATAGGAAATAATTTCTTTATAGCCAACTGTATTTAATGAGTTAATATTTTTATCGTGTCCTTTGGCAAGAATGCTTTTAACTTCTTCAACTAATCCTTCATTTACCATTTTATCAACACGGATTTCAATATTTTCATAAAGAGTTTTTCTTTCCATCATCAAACCATGTTGAACAAAATTAAAGTTTATATCTCTTTTCTGCTCTTCATAATGCTGCCAAACCGGCTTTCCAGTTAAGTGATAAACTTCAAGAGCACGTATCACTCTTTTCCAAAAATTTGGATGAATTTTTTCCGCACTAACCTTATCAACTTTTTTTAATTCATCGTGAAGAAATTCATTACCATATTTTTCTCTTAAACTAAGTAAGTGTGCTCTATATTCACTGTTAGTCTCAACAGAGTCCACAATACCATCAATTAAAGCCTTAATGTACAAACCTGACCCACCTACTACAATAGGAATTTCATTTTTATTTAATAACTGTTTACAAATTTTCAATGAGTCATGTTCAAACTTACTTACATTATATCCCTTGTCAGGTTCTAATAAATCAATAAAATGATGTTTGACATTTTTTAGATCTTCTTCAGAAGGTTTGGCAGTACCAATATTTAAATACTTATATATTTGCCTGCTATCTGCTGAAATTATTTCTGAACTTAATTTTTCAGCAAGCAAAATGCCCAACGAAGTTTTACCAGAACAAGTTGGGCCAACTATAACAATTATTCTTCTTTCCAACCTTCTCTGCCAATCAAAGGAACAAATGAAAATTGTGGAACTTCTTCTTCATAAAATTCATTCTCATCTTTTTTAGTAATTACTTTTAAAGTTTGAGAACTTTTATTACCAACCGGAATTACTAATCTGCCGCCAATGTCTAGCTGCTTTTTATAGGCAGGCGGGATTGATGGAGATCCTGCAGTTACTATTATTCCATTGTAAGGAGCAAATTCGTCCCAACCAATAGTTCCATCTCCATATTTTAACTGAGCTCTAATGCTTAATTTATCAAAAAGCTTTTGCGTATTAGAATAGATTTCAAACTGTCTTTCAATACTATAAACTTTCATTCCCATATTTTCTAAAATTGCTGCTTGGTAGCCTGAACCGGTTCCAATCTCCAAAACCTTAGACCCTTTTTTTAACTTTAATTCTTCAGTCATAAAAGCAACAGTATAAGGCTGCGAAATAGTCTGCCCATAACCAATAGGTAATGCAACATCTTTATAAGCATGATGCTTTAAAGCATCGGTTAAAAATTTATGACGTTCTACTTCACGAATAGCCTTTAGGACTGCCTCATCATGTATTCCTTTTTCAACAAGTTTATCTGTCAGCTCTTCGCGTTCGGTTCTATACATATTTAATTATAAGATTTATTTGAAAATCTAAGATAAAAATAAAATTTATTAATTATTTTAAGTCCGCATAAAAATAAAATTATTTTGGGAGAAAAAATGTTTGAAACATTCTATGGTCCAATACTAATTATGTTAATGAGAATTGGCGATGTTTCAATTGGAACTTTTAGAACCATTCTTGTTGTTCAAGGCAGAAAATACTTAGCTGGAATTGCTGGTTTTTTTGAAGTTTTAATTTGGGTTTTTGCAATGAGATTTATTGTGCAGCATTTAGATTTCGTACCTAATCTGATTGGCTATGCTGCTGGTTTTGCATTAGGTAATGTAATAGGCATTTCAATTGAGCAGAAAATCGGATTAG
>CAZRMA010000097.1:0-10902 GCA_964600655.1 uncultured Ignavibacteriaceae bacterium | reverse complement strand
GGCTTACTGAAAAAAATATTTCCGATACTTTAAGAGAAATTCGCCGTGTTCTTTTAGATGCTGATGTAAATTATAAAGTTGTTAAAGATTTTATTGAGAAAGTTTCTCTAAAGGCTTTGGGGCAGGAAGTAATTGCCTCAATAACTCCCGGACAACTCATTACGAAAATAATTCACGATGAGCTTACTGAATTGCTTGGTGGTGCTCAAAGCGAATTAAAATTTAGCGGAACGGGAAGCACAGTTATTTTAGTTGTTGGCCTACAGGGTTCTGGTAAAACTACATTCTCCGGGAAGCTTGCGAAAAAGCTTAAAGACAGCGGCCAAAAAGTTTTACTTGTTGCAGCAGATATTTACCGCCCTGCCGCAATTGATCAATTGAAATCTTTGGGTTCTCAAATTTCTGTCCCAGTATTTTCAATTGAAGAAAAAGACGCAAGAAAAACCGTTTCCGATGCATTAAAGTTTGCTAAAGAAAAAAACTTAAATACTATTATAATTGATACTGCGGGCAGACTTCACGTTGATGAAGATATGATGACCGAAGTTGCAGACATTAAAAATTTAGTTAATCCTGCTGAAACTTTGTTTGTTGTCGATTCTATGACCGGGCAGGATGCTGTTAATTCTGCTAAAGCTTTTAATGAAAAAGTTGTGTATGATGGTATTGTTCTTACAAAATTAGATGGTGATGCGAGAGGCGGTGCGGCACTTTCAATCCGTTCTGTTGTTGGTAAACCGATTAAATTTATAAGCAATGGAGAAAAGCTTGATGCGTTGGAAAGTTTTTATCCGGAACGATTAGCTTCACGAATTTTAGGAAAAGGCGACATCGTTTCGCTGGTAGAAAAGGCTCAAGAGAACTATGATGAGGATGAAGCCGCCCGATTAGAGGAAAAATTAAAGAAAAATAAATTTGATTTTGAAGATTTTCTTAAGCAAATTAAAGCAATTAAGAAAATGGGTTCTCTGACATCCTTGCTTGGAATGATTCCAGGGCTTGGTTCTCAGTTAAAAAATGCAAAAATTGATGATAATGCACTCGTAAAAGTCGAAGCAATTATCAATTCGATGACACGAAAAGAACGTAAGCAGCCTAAAATTTTGAACGGAAGCAGAAGAAAACGAATTGCCAGAGGCAGCGGTACTTCGATTCAAGATGTCAATCGCTTAGTTAAGCAGTTTGACGATATGAAACGAATGATGAGTAAAATGTCAAAAAGAGGTTTTAATAGTTCATTAAATAATATTAAGTTAAATTGAAAAAAAGAGATATAATTTGGAGGTTAAAATAATTTGTCTGTTAAGCTAAGATTGAGAAGAATGGGAAAAAAGAAACAACCATTATATAAGGTTGTTGCTGCGGATTCCAGGTCTCCTCGAGATGGAAAATTTTTAGAATCGATTGGTTTGTATAATCCACTGACTGATCCTTCTATAATAGAAATTAAAGAAGATAGGGCTTTATATTGGTTAGGTGTTGGTGCTCAGCCAACTGAAACAGTAAAAAGTCTTTTATCAAAAAAAGGAATACTTTTAAAGAGAGAATTAATTCGTAAAGGATTATCCGAAGATAAAGTTGAAGCTGAGTTAGAAAGCTGGAATAAACTAAAAGAGGCGAAATCAAAGGGAGTAATGTCGTCTAAGAAAGCCAAGGCCGCAACTAAAACCGAAGCTGCAACTGATAGCGGAAAAGAAGTTTCTACTGGAAAAGCTGAAAAAGAAGAAGAGAAAATTATTGACGAAGGTACTACAGAAGTAAAGGGCGCTACTTCTGAAGAGACAGCCACTGATAAAGAATAATAGTGTAATTGTCCTCCAATTCTTTTCAATGGACGTCTTCTGTACATTTATTTCTTAAAGCTCCCGAGCTTAAAAATATAGGAGGCTTCTTTCTATGAAAGAATTTATTGAATTTATTGCAAAGCACTTGGTAGATAATCCGGAAGGTGTTGTTATAGATGAAAAAACTCCGGAGGAAAACAAGGTTGTACTTTCATTAAAAGTGCAGGCAGATGATGTTGGCAAAGTTATCGGAAAACAGGGTAAAACTGCCCAAGCGATGAGGACTTTGTTAACTGCTATCGCTGCTAAGGAAGGCAAAAGAGCCATTCTGGAAATTCTGGATTAATTTCTTGTTCTTTTTGTGAGCGAATATTTTCTTATTGCAAAAATCGTTTCGATTATTGGAAAAGATGGATTTGTTAAAATTTTATCTTTTTCAGATTTTCCGGAGCGATTTCAAGATTTGAAGAAAGTTTATTTCGATTTTTTTGGAGAAAAAAAAGAATTTGTTGTTGAAGCCGTTAAACAGCAGAAGAATTCTTTTGCTTTGAAATTTAAAAACTTTGATAACGAAAATGATGTAAAGATACTTTTAGGAAAAGAAATATTTGTTGATGAAGCAAATATTGTTAAGCTTCCTGAAAATCATTTTTTCATTCACGATTTAATCGGAAGTACTGTATTTCGGAATGAAAAAGAAATTGGTAAAATTAAAGATGTTCTTTCTTATCCTGCAAATGATGTTTATTTGATTCAAGATAATAATGGTTCGGAATTATTAATTCCAGCGTTATCTGAATTGATTGAAAGTTTTGATCCCAAAGAGAAAATTTTGATCTTAAAATCCGGTGGTGAGTTGTACGATGATGAGGATTGATATAATTTCTGCTGTCCCAGATCTGCTTAAAAGTCCTCTTGAACATAGTATAATAAAAAGAGCCAAAGACAAAAAAAAAGCTGAAATTTATATTCATAATCTTCGGGATTTTGCTTTTAATAAACATAAACAAATTGATGATAAGCCGTTTGGCGGGGGTTCAGGTATGGTATTAAAACCCGAACCTTTCTTTGAATGCATTGAAAGTCTGCTGGAGAAAAGAGATTATCAGCATATAATTTTTACTTCACCAAAAGGTAAAAATTTTAATCAGCAATATGCTAATAAACTTTCGTTAGCTGAAAATATTTTGATTATAGCCGGGCATTATAAAGAAATTGATGACCGTGTTAGAGAGAAATTTGCAACTGATGAAATATCAATTGGAAATTTCGTTTTAACCGGCGGCGAGCTTCCTGCATTGATTATAACAGATGCAGTAATTAGGCTTATTCCGGGTGTTCTTAACGATAGTGAATCTGCCCTTAATGATTCTTTTCAGGATGGGGAAATTATTGAAGCCCCCCATTTTACAAGGCCTGCAGAATATAGAGGAATGAAGGTTCCTGAAGTTCTTTTATCAGGAAATGAAAAAAAAATAAAAGAATGGAAAGAAGAGCAGTCGAAAATACTAACTCATAAATGGAAAAAATTTAACAATTAGCGGAGAATATAATGGTTAACATAAATAACATATTACCTGATCAGATGAGAACTGATCTGCCTAAATTTAATCCCGGCGATCATATACGTGTGCATGTAAGAGTGATTGAAGGAGATAAAGAAAGAGTACAGCCTTTTGAAGGAGACGTAATTAGTATAAGAGGTGCAGGTGCACAACGGACTTTTACGGTTAGGAAAATTTCCAGCGGTGTTGGCGTAGAAAGAATATTTCCTTTAAACTCACCTAAAATTGCAAAAATAGAATTAATGAGACAAGGAAATGTAAGAAGAGCCAAGCTTTATTATTTGAGAAATCTTTCTGGTAAAGCTGCCAGGATCAAATCGAAAGATAAGTAATTTCTTTAAAATATTTATTAGGGCGTCTTAAGCGCCCTTTTTTATTTTAAATAGCTATTATTAAATCCCCCAAATTGTGTTAGACTATTCTTTTAAATAAAGTTTATATTTCCCATGTTCAATAATATTGGGTAGTTAAAATGCTGATTATATAGTGTTTAGAATTAAATCATGCTAAAGAAAATAATATTAATAATTTTACTAGGGCCTTTCTTTATTTTCCCTCAATCCTACAGAGTTGAAAAACTCTCTCTTGATGAAGGAATTTCATTAAATCTTAATTACAAAATGCTGGTTGACCATAATGGTTATTTATGGTTTGGCACCATGTTCGGCTTAGTAAAATATGACGGTGAAAGCTATAAAGTATTTCGCCATGATGCTGATGATTCAACTTCAATAAGTTTCGACGATATAATTTCTTTATTTGAAGATAACAAAGGAAATATATGGGTTGGCACATGGGGAGGCGGATTAAATAAACTTAATCCTAACAATGAAAAATTTACAAGGTACGTTCAGGCAAACAATTCCAATTCAATTAGCTCGAATATAATTTGGGCAATTACACAAGATAAATTCGGAAATATTTGGGCCGGTCTGAATTCGGGTATTCTCAATAAATTAGATTTTAAAAATAATTCAATTACGAAAGTTATTCTTCCAGAAATTCCAGGCGATACATTAAAAAATAAAATTAATCGAGTAAATAATTTATTAGCGGATGATAATTTCTTATGGATTTGTTCAAACGGAAAATTATTTAAATACAATTTAACTAAAGGCAGCTATGATACTGCTTTAACTGAGAAATACAAAAATGAATATGTAAATATTGTATTTAAAGATTCAAAAAATAATTTCTGGCTAGGCGCAAATGGACTTATTCAACTAAATGAAAACTATGAGATCAAAAACAAGTACAGCTCAGATAAAACTATCTCCAATTTGAAATATGGTAATCTTATCCTCTCAATTGCCGAAGATAATCATGGCAACATTCTGACAGGGACAAGAAACGGCTTGAATAAATTTGAGTACGGCACAAGAATATATTCAAAATTGAATATTGAAAATGATAGACAAAATAAACGCAAAGGCAATTTTATTAATCAAATTTTAGTAGATAAGGGTGGTATTATCTGGGCGTCATCGTATGAGACTGGCGTCTATAAAATAATTCCTCAAGATCAAAGATTCAGAAATTACTTTGCTTATAATAATACTTCCAATGAGTTATCAGCTCTGCCCGTAAAAACAATTGCTGAAACTAAAACAGGTGAAGTATTTATTGGCTCTTATGGGGCTGGAATTTTAAGTCTAGATACAACAAATAATAGATTAGAATATCTTAAGGCAACTGATAAGAATAATAAATTTATTAAATCATTTGCGGTAGATAATATTAAATTATGGGTAGGCGGCAATAACGGGCTAAGTTTATATAATTTATTAAGAAAAAAATTTGAAATTGTAAATTTTAAAAACAGTAGCAGAAAAAATTTTGATAGAATTCCAATTTCATCTTTAATGATTGATTCGAAAGATAGGCTGTGGATTGGAACTGATGGTTTTGGTCTTTACACATTGAATCAGGATAGCAATGAAATTTCTTTTATTAATATAAATTCCGAAACAAGTGATGGTGAAGATAATCAAAAAAATTACATCCTTACATTAAAAGAAGACAATGAAGGAAATATTTGGATTGGAACCTATGCCGGATTATTTAAATATAATGATAAAGACAGTTCAGTAGTTTTATATGGACATGATGATAAAAATAAAAACAGTTTAAGCAACAATTATGTCTTTTCAATTTGTGAAGATAATAATAGAAACCTCTGGATTGGCACCAGCGACGGTTTAAACAAATACAATCATCAAATAGATGGATTTGAAAAATACTTTGAAAAAGATGGATTACCTAATGGTGTGATAAATTCAATCATTGCAGATTTTTATGGTAATTTGTGGATAAGTACAAATAAAGGAATAAGCAAGTTTAATATAAGTGCAAAACATTTTGATAATTTTGACATAAAAGATGGACTATCGAGCAGCTTATTTTTACAAGATGCATCACTATTAGGAAGTGATGGTAATATTTATTTCGGTAATCAAAAGGGTGTTTGCGTTTTTAATCCTAATAATATTAAGCAATCAAATTTTTCACCACCTGTATATATAATGTCATTGAAAATCAGAAATAATGAAAAAGATGATAAGGTTATTGTTAATCCATCAGGTAAAATAAATTTGAACTACAATCAAAATTTTATTCAAATAAAATTTGCATCACTCGATTATTCTCATCCCCAAAATAATTTATATAAATACAAGTTAACTGGTATTGAAAACGATTGGATTTCATCTGGGAATATCAATTTTGTTAATTACAAAAACTTGTCGCCAGGGGAATATACTTTTGTCGTTATTGGAAGCAACAGCAGCGGGGTTTGGGGTAAAAATAAAGCTGAATTAAGAATTATTGTTATGGCGCCTTTCTGGCAAACGTGGTGGTTCATCGGCCTGGCAATATTGTTTTCGCTCGTTATTATTTATCTCATCAATAAAATAGTAGTAAACAGAAAATTGAAACATGCTATAAAAATAGAAAAAATTAAACTTGAAGTAAGAGATAAAGTTAGAAGACAAACTGCTTCAGATTTTCATGATGAAATAGGGCATAGGTTAACAAGAATTTCAATTCTTGCCGAATTGATAAAACGAAAATTGCCTGAACCACACTCTACTATCGAACCATTTTTAAAAAAGATTTCGGAAAACTCAGCTGAACTTTACTCGGGAACTAAAGATTTTGTTTGGTCAATTGATCCAAAGAATGATACATTATACGAATTGATCATTCGACTTAAAGATTTTGGAGATGACATTTTTAATGATACGGATATTCATTTTGAAGTAAATGGAATTTCTGAGAATCTTAAAAATGAACTTCTATCTGTTGAAGTACGCAGGCATCTTTCATTAATATTTAAAGAAGGAATGAATAATACACTTAAATACTCAAACGGAAATAATGTTTTTCTCAAATCAGAAATTATTGATAATGAATTGGAAATCACTCTTGCCGATGACGGGGAAGGCTTTTCTATTTTAGAAGAGACAAAAGGAAACGGCCTAAGAAATATGAAAAAAAGAGCGGAGAAAATTAAAGGGGTACTGAATATTGATTCAAGAATTGGGGATGGAACGAAAATCATTTTCAAGTGTAAGTTGCTGCAAAAAGAAATGTTTCTTAATTGATTGAAATCCTATCTTTTTTTAGCGAACTTGTTCATAAAAATTTCCATTTTTCATGAACAAAGAAAAGATTAAAATTGTAATTGTAGAAGATGATGAGCTCATAAGAGAAAGCTTTGCTGGATTTGTTAATGAAACTGACTTTCTTTTATGCAGCGGTAATTATGAGTATTGCGAGCATGCGATTGAAAATCTTCAAGATGATAATCCCGATATTATTTTAATGGATATTGAATTACCAGGAATATCCGGAATTGAAGGGATCAAAAGAATTAAAAAAATTAATTCTGAAATTGATATAATAGCAGTAACAGTTCATGAAAATGACCAAATAGTTTTTGATGCATTATGTGCAGGGGCAGCTGGTTACCTCACAAAAAACATTACACCAAAAAAATTAATTGATTCTATAATTGAGGCGCACAATGGCGGCGCACCTATGAGCACAAATATCGCAAGAATGGTTGTAAAATCTTTTCATAAAAGTTCAACATCGCCATTAAGCCCTCGTGAAACAGAAGTGCTTCAACTTCTTTCCAAAGGTAAAAGCTATACAATGATTGCAGATGAATTATTTATTGATAAGGAAACCGTACGCTCTCATATTAAAAATATTTATATTAAGCTTGAAGTTCATTCCAAAGCGAAAGCAATTGAAAAAGCTGAACAACAAAAATTGATTTAGTTTTTTCAAAATCCCCCAAATTGAAGGATACCGCTCTTCAAATTAAACACCTATTATTCAAAGTAAAATTCCCAAGACTAAATTAATTCCTATCAGAGAGGTGTTGTATGCAAAAAATGTCTGTTTCAAATATTTTTAGAAAATTAATTCAATTTAAATTTGTTTCCCTTTTCTTGTCTGCTGTCCTTTGCATTTCTATTGATGCTCAATCGTTTTCAAGAATAACCGATATGTCAAATCCAGTAGTAACGGATTCATTTACTCTTGGGTATCCCGGTACCGCCTGGATTGATTATAATAATGACGGAAATCTAGATTTGTTTGTGAATAATGATTATTTATATAAAAATAATGGAAATGGGAACTTCACAAAAAATTTATCATTCAAGGGAAAGACCTCATCCTTAAAACCAGGTACGTCTGTTGGAGGCGGAGGAAGTTGGGCAGACTATGATAACGATGGTGATCTGGATTTTTATTCAGCGGCTGCTTATTCATTTTTATTTAAAAATAATGGTGACGAAAGCTTTACTAAAATAACTGAAGGTGATATTGGGGACAGCATTGGAAATAGGGGCTGGACTGCAGTATGGGCGGATTATGATAATGATGGAAATGTAGATTTACTAGTGGTTCATCCTGCTGGATTTGTGCCTGGTGGATCAATTCCCAATCAGCTTTTTCATAATGACGGGCCTCCAAATTATACTTTTACAAGGCAGAGTGGTTATGAATTTATTGATCACATAGCTCCATATACAGTTGCTACCTGGTCTGACTTCGATTTAGACGGAGACCTTGATTTGTTTATTGCCAGTGGACCGGCATCTGGTTCATCTGCAAAAGATTATTTATTCAAAAATACTTTAGTTGAAAATGGTACGGTTGGATTCGAAAGAATTAATACAAATCCAATAGGAACAGATTTACAAGACGGACAAGTTTATAATTGGATTGATTTTGATAATGATGGGGATCTTGATGGATTTCTTACAAATTACGGTTCAGCAGTTAACAGGTTTTATATAAACGATAACGGCAAGTATGTTGATTCACCAGCAAATTTAGAACTCGCAAGAGCAAAATGTTTGGCAAATGCGTGGGGCGATTTTGATAACGATGGATTTCTTGATGTTATAATTACCAGTGAAGGGCAAACATTTTTTTTTCATAATAACGGTGATGGAACATTTACAAATACTAAAAATGCTCTAACTCTTAAGGCGAACGAAAGAGGAGTAACAATTGGTGACTTTGATAATGACGGTGATCTTGATGTATTCATTGCCGGCTTTTCCGACGGTAACGGAATTTTTAGAAATGATAATTCAAATGGAAACGGCTGGATAAAAATAAAACTGGTTGGTGTTAAAAGTAATAAAGCTGCGATCGGTGCAAAAGTAAAGTTAAAGGCTACAATTAATGGCAAAACTATGTGGCAATTTAGAGAGGTGTTGGCGCAAAACAGTTTTAACAGTCAAAACAGTCTTATAGTTCATTTCGGTTTGGGAGATGCAGCTATAATAGATTCATTAGAAGTTATCTGGCCAAGCGGGATTACCGATACATTCAAAGATCTCGCTCCCGATCAGTTTAAAACCATAACTGAAGGCGAAGTAACTGGGATAAATGATAAATCGGAATTATTGCCCAATAGATTTATGCTTGAACAAAACTTTCCGAATCCATTTAACCCATCAACAAAAATTAAATATTCAATCCCTTCCTATATACATAATCACCTCTCGGGAGAGGCATGGGGTGAGTTTGTTCAATTAAAAGTATATAATATTCTCGGTAACGAAGTTTCAACTCTTGTTGCTCAAGAGCAGCAGCCTGGAAATTATGAAGTAACATTTAATGGAAGTGGATTGCCAAGCGGAGTATATTTTTATACTATACACGTTTTTAATTCAGGCTCTAATTCAAACCAACTTTTTTCTGAAACTAAAAAATTAATTTTATTAAAATAATTCTTTCAATCCCTAAGTCTGAAATTATCAACTGCCCGCTGCAGTCTCTTTTAAGGCAAGGGGATTGAATAAATTAAATCAAAGGAGCAATCAATATGAAGTTACTAATTTCATTTTGTGTAGTTTTTATTCTAATTATAAATACTTCACTATTTTCTCAAACAAAAAGCAGCTGTTCATCTCCCGAAGCTAAGCAATTTGATTTTTGGGTTGGTAATTGGAAAGCAGAATGGCAAAACAAAGATGGAAGCAAATCTGAAGGGTCGAATACTATTAAAAAGATTTTAGGCGGATGTGTTGTTGAAGAAAATTTTAATGGTAACCCAGGAATTCCTTTGGAAGGAAAAAGCTTTTCAGTATATAACTCTCGAAGTAAAATGTGGCAGCAAACCTGGGTTGATAACCAGGGTGGCTATTTAGATTTTACAGGCAAATATGAAAATGGGAAAATGATCTTATCTAGGGAAGCCACTTTAAAAGACGGAAAAAGTATCTTACAGCGGATGGTCTATTATAATATTGAGAAAAGTAAATTTGATTGGGATTGGGAAATTTCAAGAGATAAAGGTAAAACGTGGGAATTGAAATGGAGAATATATTATACAAGAAAAGATTGATTTGCTAATCAATAAATAATCTATCCGATTTTTTATACAATTAAATAGTCGTTTTTTATTTTAATTTATTCTTTGATAGTTTAAAGGTAAATAAAAATAAAATTAAGATGATTTATTTACCAAATAATATTTTTGCTTCTGGAATTATTTTAACTCTCCCCGAGGAATTAAAGAAAGAGACTAAATTTTCTCCGTCCTCTTTACTTGCGAAAGAAATTATCGGGAGCAAAGCAAATGTTGGCCTAATTCCCACTACAGATTTAGTAAATCACAAAGATTTATTTGTTTCGAAAAAATTTGGACTTTCGTTTGAAGGATCTCTTTGCAACAGCTACATTTATTTTAAGCAGAAAGAAAATATAGTAAATGAATTAAACCTGTTTGCGGATGCATCTTCTATTGAAGTAATTATCGGAAAAATATTATTCAAAGAAATGTACAATTCTGAAGTGAAGATAAAATTAATTGCGGATAACTTTAAAGATGCAAATAAAAATCTGATTGTAATAGGGGATAAAAATTTTGATAACGATTTATATAAAAACGGAATAAGTTTTGCCGAAGAAATTGTTGATTTACTTTCGGTACCATTTGTTAATTATATTTTAGTTTCAAGCTCGGAAGAGAGTTTGAAAAAAGTAGAGGCAGAATTAGTTTTAAGTTCTCAAAACATTTATGA
>CAZRMA010000096.1:0-10934 GCA_964600655.1 uncultured Ignavibacteriaceae bacterium | reverse complement strand
TTAATCACTCGCCGGTTTTGGATCTTTATTTCCCATATCAACAGCTACTTTCCATTGACCGTCCGGCTGTTTTTTCCAAATATTTAAATATTTACCACGGCTTGTAATTTCATTTCCATTTGAATCATTAAATTTAACAATGTACTTGCCCCAGGTATATCCCATCTCGCCCGACATTGCAACTTCTGCTTTTTGCGGTTCCCAGCTTAATTGATATTCATGCTGCCCCACTTTCATCGAATCATAAATATTTTCTCTTCCAATAATCGGAACATTTCCTGCGGGCAATTCGAGGGCGTCATCGGTTAAAAATAAATTAAATGCTTCGGCAGAACCTTTTTCAATGGAAGTCTGCGAGAATTTTTTATCTGCATCAAGCAGTTTCTTATTTTCAGCTTCAACATCAATTGAAGATTTGCATGAACTGAATAAAAGAATTGTAATTATAATCATAAACGATGTATAATAAATTTTCATAATTCTTTCCCGAAATGATTTAAAATAAATTTATTAGAGGTTAAAAATCCTGTAATTAGTAAAGCTTGGTGATTCTTAAAATTTAACATAAGCTTTAATCAATTCTACTGCAACTTATTTCTTGAGTTTAAAATAATATTTCACTCTTGCCTCTCATCAAATAATAAATTAAAATATAACCAAACTAAAGAGGGCTTTATGAGCAATTCAAACCCGCTGACAATTTTATGCATCGCAAGCTACGAAAAAGGTGCTGACTTTATGCGTCAATGCAAAGAAGAAGGATGCCGTGTAATCTTGCTAACTTCCAAAAGTCTTGAGCATGCTGAATGGCCGCGAGAAAGCATAGACGAAACATTTTATATATCCGATAATAATAAAGAATGGAAGATGGATGACGTTATTTATGGAGTTAGCTTTTTATCACGAAAAGAAAACATAGACAGGATTGTTGCTCTTGATGATTTTGATGTTGAGAAAGCAGCAACACTCCGCGAGCATTTACGGAATCCCGGTATGGGCGAAACTACCGCAAGGTATTTCCGAGACAAACTTGCAATGCGAATGCGAGCAAATGAAGAAGGAATTCCTCTTCCTGAATTTGTTCATATTCTTAATTACAAAAAGATTGAAGAATTTTTATCAAAGCATAAACCGCCATTTGTTTTAAAACCAAGACTTCAAGCAGGCGCAATCGGCATAAAAAGAATTAACAATGAATCTGAACTTTGGCAGATAATTGAACAGCTTGGCGACAAACAATCATTTTACCTTCTCGAAAGATTTATCCCCGGAGAAATATTTCACGTCGATTCAATCATTTGGGAGAACGAAGTTTTATTTTCAATAGCTAGCAAGTACGGCTTGCCTCCCATGGAAGTTGCACATGAAGGAAGGGTTTTTTCCAGCAGAACTGTGAGCCGCGGAAGTGAAGATGAAAAAAAATTAAAAGCAATTAATAAAAATGTTCTTACGGCTTTAGGTCTTAAATATGGAGTTTCCCATACAGAATTTATAAAGGGAAAAGAAGATGGCAGATTATATTTTCTTGAAACTTCTGCCCGCGTCGGCGGTGCACATATAGCAGATTTGGTTGAAGCAGCATCGGGAATAAATCTTTGGAGAGAGTGGGCAAAAATTGAAATACTTAGAGATCAAAAAGGATACAAAGTTCCGGTTGAGAAAAAAGAATCTGCAGGCTTAATTGTTTCATTAGCTAAACAAGAATTTCCGGATCTTTCTTCATACAATGATCCAGAAATTGTGTGGAGAATGAAAAAGAAAAATCATGCTGGGCTTGTATTTTCTTCAAAGAATACAAATAGAATTGAGGAACTGTTAATGCAGTATACAGAAAGATTTTATAATGATTTTTTTGTTTCAATCCCCATTAAGGAAAAACCAACCGAATGAATTAACAAAACTAATTTAAAATATTAGTGCTTAGCAAAATTGTGTTCGGTAGTAATATTAGAGCCCCTATTCAAGCTGGAATAGTTTTTTTCTTCATGTTTTTTTAGAGCAGCTTCTATAACTTCTTTTATCTGATCTTTATCAAAAGGCTTCACTAAATAACCATAATCCGATACCTTACCGGCGCGTACAACTGATTCTTCATCAGAAAAAGAAGAAACAAAAACAATAGGTATATCATATTTTTTTCGTATAGTATCTGCCGCTTCTACACCATCAATTTTGCCCTTTAACATTATATCCATCAACACTAATTCAGGTTCGTACTTCATTGCTTTTTCCACAGCATCGGGACCGGAAGTTGCAACCGCAACAACGTTGTATCCATAACCCTTAACAATATCTTTCAGATCTAGTGCAATTATAAACTCATCCTCAACAATCATAACTTTCAGATCAATTAATCCTGAGTCCGGGCTGATATTTTTATCAATTATTTTCATGAAGTTCCTTTTTTTTACATATTTGCACCAAATTATACTAATGATTAAAAATATAAGATGTGTTTCAGTTCACGAAGATTTAATAGAGAAAAATTCCTGCGTATGGTTTTTATTTTGATGAATCATTAAGTGCTGTTTGTATTTGAAGTTAAAATATAAATGATGAATAATTTTGAAGACTTTAATTGGGGTGATAAGCCGCAACCGACTTAACTCATCCCGATAATTCTTAAAGAAGTGCAATTTCCAATCAAAGATTCCGCTAATATTTTCGCAATTAATATTCTCCAGGTTTAATTAACGTGATTTTTATTTTGAGGAAAAAAAATCATCCTCCCGGACGAGAGGATGATTGGACGTATTTAGTATGAGAAAGAAATTTATGAGACTGTGAAAAAAATTTGTTTAAATATAATTTCTTAAACTAAATTGAGTTAATTTTTATAGATAGAATTCTGAAATATTAAAGGGCTTAAAAAATGAAGAAATTTATTTTTTTCATTCTGTTTGTTGCTGCCGGAGTTTTTGTTTATTTAAAGGTTAATCCGGGAAATCCTATTGAGCTAAAAGATAATATAGAAACCACAAAAGAAAATAATTTTGATATAGATGCACCTTCTCCAACTCCTTTATATAAGGCAAAAGTTAAAGGCAAAGCTAAAAATACAAGCGATATGATTTTAAAAAATGTTTCAATTGAATATAATATAGGAGGTAAAATTGTTACTGCAAATATAGGTCAAATTTCACCGGGTCAGGAAATAGAGTTTTCGACGGAACAAGTAATTGCCAGGTCTTATAACCCGTATTACAAAATGGATAAGATAAATTACGAGAAAATTGATCCGGATGAGAATAATCCATAAAAAGTATTTATGGAACAGGACATTGGCCCAAACTCATTTGCCAAATAAATGAGCCTACAATTAAAATCAAAACAATAATTGAAATAATTAATCTTGACTTCTTCATCATATTTATTCTTTTTCTAACTTGCTTAATGCTGCGCCGCAATCCGGACATTTGTATTGCGCTTCCAAAATTCCATCAAGCACCTCATCATAATATTTTAAATTATCCTCAGAAATTTCTGAAATAATTTTATCGGCATGATGATTCATTTTACCACCGCATTTTGGACATTCAATTTCTTTTTTAGTTTCTTCCATGATCATTCCTCATTGTGAAATATTTTCTCTTCCATAACGAAGTGTTTTAGACATCCAAATAAGTTCATTTAAAAATTTATCAATTCTTCTATAATAAGCATCATCTAAAATCTTACCATTAGAATCAAAAAGCTTTTTTACATTTCCGAAATTCCCATCCCAAAAAATTGTAACCAGTCCAACTTCTCTCATTACCGGCAGCAGATTTTGAATAACCCTGGTGCCGCCAAACGGGCCTGCAGATACACCGCATATACCAACAGCTTTGTGAATATATTCTTTTAAATTCGAATCAATTAAATGCTTTAACATTCCGGGATAACCATGGTTGTATTCCGGAACAATAAAAATTAAACCGTCCGCTTTATTTACAACGTCGGAAAAATACTTGTTCTTTATTTGTTCGCCGGCATCATCGACTGCTAAATTTATATTAATAATGTCAACTAATTCGGTTTTTACACCGGGTTTCTTTTTAGTTTCCTCATAAACGAACTTTGCTACATTTTCACTCATTCTTCCTTTACGTGTAGTGCCAAGAATTACAGGTATAAAAATATTTGTGTCCATCATATTAAATTATTTTTTGTTAAAATTATGTCTAATTTCAAAGTGATTAAAGATATTAAGCTTTTTACTAAACATTCTGTAAAATATTTGACAAACTTTATTTTTTCGATGTTTCTTTTCTCCTTGGCTGTAGTAGTTTAGAAATTAATCCTGTCCAACCGGTTTGATGAGAAGCTCCTAATCCCATGCCGTTATCACCATTAAAGTACTCGTGGAATAAAATATAATCTTTAAAATAAGGATCATTTTGAAATTTTTCATTCTTGCCATAAACAGCTCGTTTGCCATTTTCATCTTTTAAAAAAATCTTTGATAATCTTTTGGAAAGTTCATTAGCAATATCACTAATCGTAAAATAGTTTCCTGAATGTGTCGGATATTCAACTTTGAAATCATCGCCATAATAATGATGAAATTTTTGTAACGACTCAATTAAAAGATAATTAATGGGAAACCAAACCGGCCCGCGCCAATTTGAATTGCCTCCGAACAAACCTGAATCAGATTCTCCTGGTAAGTAACCAACTGTAAAATTAGTACCGTTACTGCTGTAAACATATGGATGATCTTTATGATATTTTGATAAAGAGCGAATACCGTGCTCGGATAAAAATTCGGATTCATCAAGCATTCTATATAACAAACACTTCATCCTATGTCCGCGCAACAATGAAAGCAGTCTTCTTTCTTTAACACCGCCTTCGCTCCATCTGGAAACAAGGCTCGCAAGATCAGGCCGATGTTTCAGAAACCAATCTACATGCTCAGAAAATTCAGGCAGTTCATCAACCAATTCAGGTTCTAAAACTTCAACTGCACATAAAGGAATCAATCCTACTGCAGATCTCACTTTTAAGCTTATATGATTATTATCAGGAGTGTGAAGCGTGTCATAAAAAAATTCGTCGGTGTCGTCCCAAAGGCTTACACCTTCTCCGCCAATATTAACCATAGCTCCAGCTATATATAAAAAATGTTCGAAAAACTTTGTGGCAGTGCTTTGATAAACTTTATTTTTTCTTGAAAGCTCCAATGATATTCTAAGAAGGTTCAGACAATACATTGCCATCCAGCTTGTGCAATCGGCCTGTTCAATAAATCCACCGGTGGGAAGTTCTGAATTACGGTCGAACACACCAATGTTATCCAATCCAAGAAAACCGCCCTGAAATAAATTTCGCTCTTCAGTATCTTTTATATTTACCCACCAGGTAAAATTAAGAAGCAGTTTATGAAACACTTCTTCGAGAAAAGAAATATCACCTTTTCCAGTTATCTTTTCATCTATTTTGTAAACTCTCCAGGTTGCCCAGGCATGAACGGGCGGATTCACATCACTAAATGACCATTCATAAGCCGGTAATTCCCCATTAGGATGCATGTACCATTCCTTTGTTAAAAGCACCAATTGTTTTTTTGCAAACTCAGGATCAATTATTGCAAATGGAATACAATGAAAAGCCAAGTCCCACGAAGCATACCATGGATATTCCCATTTGTCAGGCATAGAAATTATCTCTGCATTATTTAAATGAAACCACTCTGAATTTCTGCCCCGCAGCCTTTCACGCGGAGGCGCCGGCTGAGCAGGATCTCCTTCCAGCCATTTAGAAATATTATAATAGTAAAATTGCTTTGACCACAACATTCCGGCAAAAGCCTGCCGCTGTATATTCCTTTCATCATCACTTTTAATATCAGATTGAATATCCGAATAAAATTTATCTGCTTCATTAATCTTTGTTTTAAATATTTTATCGAATTCATTAAATGGATTATTAATTTTTTCCTTTCTTAATCTAAGCTTAATTATTTTTGACTTTCCTGCTTTTATAGAAAGCTTATAATTTAACCCGGCTTTTGTTCCAATGTTTTCAGCATTTACAGCTTTTTTATTTCCAAGCACAATAAAATCATTAATTCCATCTTTAAAATATTTCTTCCCATTATCTGCATCATATAATCTTTTTATGTTGGTTTCATTTTCACAGAATAAAATTTCAGGGCTTCCATTAGAATAAAGCATGTAGTGTCCCAATTTTTTATGTTCAATTTCAACCACCCCTTTTGATTTTAAATTTAACTGCGGCTTATAATCATCGTATCCCCAATCCCACGTATTTCTAAACCAAATTTGCGGGATAATATTCAGATTAGAATCTTCGTCGGCGCGATTGAAGGCAGTAATTTTAATAAGTACATCGTTGATTCCAGCTTTGGCGTACTCGATAAAAACATCGAAATATTTGTCTTCATTAAAAATTCCCGTATCAATTAATTCGAATTCAGGGTCAAGCTTTGTACGGTTTTTATTTTCTTCAAGCAGCCGGCTGTATGGAAATTCACTTTGAGGATATTTATAAAGCATCTTCATGTATGAATGTGTAGGGAGATTATCCAAATAATAATAATACTCTTTAACGTCCTCACCGTGATTTCCTTCTTTCCCTGATAAACCAAAAAATCTTTCCTTTAAAAACGGGTCTTTACCATTCCAAAGTGAAATAGAAAAACAAAGCAATTGTTTTTCATCGGATAATCCGCCAATGCCTTCTTCACCCCATCTGTAGGCTTTGCTGCGAGCCATTTCACGTGTAATATAATTCCAGGCATCCCCATTTGGACTATAATCCTCTCTAACTGTGCCCCATTGCCTTTCAGTTAAATAGGGACCCCACAGTCTCCAATTTTGTTTTCCAGATCTGTCATTAATTAATCTTTGTTTTTCGGGATTCATTTTAAAAGAATATTTTTTGATGTTTAAATTTTAAAAAAAGAATAGGATTTATTTATATCATATAAGTAATATAATTATTACGAAGTAATAACTTTGTTACCTTAATCATTTAGTTATCAAAACATGCAGGAATATAAATTGAACTTCTAAAGAATAGAAATTGAATTTTTATTTTAATGTTATTGTGGTGAGAAAAATTGGAAAATAGATTGAAAAATTTTTAAAAGAGATTTGTTAACTGAAGATATAGTTATTGAAATATATTAATTCCCTTTAAATCAGTTTAATTCAATTAAACAAGAAATCGATTTTTTATAAATAATTTAACTACTATCGGAATATAAATGGATACTTAATATTCCTGCTCTTCGCTCGAAACTTCAACTTGATATAAATATGTATAACTTTCAATTAACGCCCGAACCAATTCTTCAACTTTAAATGGTTTTACAATATAATCATCCATTCCGGCAGCCATATATCTTTCCCTGTCAGATTTCATGGCATTAGCAGTCATTGCAACTATTCTTGGCTGCTGCGTTAGCGGGAAAGTTCGGCGAATTTCAATAGTTGCTTGTTCACCATCTAACTCGGGCATTTGTACATCCATTAATATAATATCGTATTTTTGTCTTCTTAAAGCATCAAGAACTTCCAGACCGTTGAAAGCAACATCGGCTCCGTAGCCTAATTTTTCCAAAATTTTTAGCGCTACTTTCTGATTAATTGTGTTGTCTTCTGCGATTAATATTTTAAGCGGGTATTGTTTTCCAATAGTACTATCAAACTGCATTGACTTAATGTCTCGTTGCTTTTTTACAAATCCTTTATTTTTCTTTAACACCGTTATCAATGCACTACACAGCTGAGAAAATTTAATCGGTTTTGTTAAAGTAGCTGCAAATATTGAAAGATTTGTATGTTTTTCATGATGGTATCCATACGAAGATAAAAGAATGAGCGGAAGAGATTTCGTTAAATTAATTTTACGAATTTCTTCTGCAAGCATTACACCGTCCATTTCAGGCATTTGATAATCTAAAATAGCTAGATCAAATTCATTATTGTCTTTCAATAATCTTAATGCTTCCGAACCTGACTCTACCCCAATTGAAATCATTTGCAGAGAGGCAGCCTGTTGTGTTAAAATATTTCTATTAGTTAGGTTATCATCAACTATCAAAACCCGTTTACCAATTAATGCTGATAAATCCACTCTAATTTCACTTTCAATTGACAGTTCAGTTGAAATTGTAAAATGAAATGTCGCTCCTTCCCCCGGGATACCTGAGCTCTCAATCCACATAGTACCGCCCATAAGCTCGCACAATCTCTTACTAATAGCTAAACCAAGGCCTGTTCCTCCAAATTTACGAGTAGTGGAAGCATCAACTTGAGTGAATGATTGAAATAACCGGTCCTGTCGATCTACTGGAATTCCAAGTCCTGTATCTCTAACGGCAAAATGAAGTTGATAGGAATAATGATCCTGCAATTGCCCCGAGACATTTACAACCACTTCGCCTTCTTCTGTAAATTTAATTGAGTTACTTAGCAGATTAATTAAAATTTGACGCAGCCTTACCAGATCCCCGATAACATTTGTTGAAATTCCTTCTTCAAATGAATAAGCAAGTTCAAGATTTTTATCTGCAGCTTTTGAAGCGATTAATTCCAAGGCTTCTTCAACGCAGTTTCTGACATCAAAAGGCTGCTTTTCCAATTCGATTTTTTGTGCTTCAATTTTGGAGAAGTCCAAAATGTCATTGATTAGAGAAAGAAGAATATCACTGCTGTTAAGAATTGTTTCGGTAAAATCCCGCTGCTCTTCGTTTAATGATGTATCTAAAAGCAATCCGGTCATTCCAATTACCGCATTCAAAGGCGTGCGGATTTCATGACTCATGTTTGCCAAAAATTGACTTTTAATTTTATTTGCTTTTTTCAGTTCTTTATTTGTTTGTTCCAATTCGTTATAAGTTTGTAGTAAAGCTTCTTCAGCCAACTTTTTATTTGTAATGTCATGACCAACTCCCAAAATTCCTTTAACTTTTCCTTCACTATCCTTTAAAGGAATTCTGCTTGTTAAATACCATCTTTTTTCTTTTTTCTTTTTATGATAAATAATTTGTTCAACCTCGAATAATGCATTGCCTGATACTATTACTTCTATTTCCTCTCTAAAAAACTCTTCCGCTTCTTCTTGAGGATGAAAATCCAAAACGGTTTTGCCCAGTGCTTCCTGCTGATCATTTACACCGATAAAATCCAAATGAGCTTTATTGTTGAGAATGTATCTGCCTCTTAAATCTTTAAAGAATATTAAATCAGGTAAATTGTCAATTAAAGTTCTAAGCTGGTTACGTTCGCGCTGCATACTTTTTTGTGCAAGCTTCTGTTGTGTAATATTTCGACTAATTCCCACAATTCCAATAACCTTATCATCGCGTCTTAATGGGACTTTACTTGTTAAGTGCCAAACCTCTTCGCCGCTATCTCTATGAACAGCAACCTCTTCTTTATTAAGCATTGGCTGTCCTGTATGAATTACTTTCATCTCATCATTAAAATATGTTTCAGCTAATTCATACGGATTAAAATCAAATGTAGTTTTTCCAAATACATCCTCTTGACTGGAAACCCCAAGAGTTTGAAGATGTGCACGGTTATTTAGAACATATCTAGCCTGATTATCTTTGAAATAAATTAAGTCAGGTAAATTATCAATTAACGTCCTTAGAAAATTCCGTTCATCTTTTAACTCTTCTTCAAATTTTTTCTGTTCGGTGATATCTCTTCCAATTCCTATCAATCCAATTATATCACCCTTTTTATCTCTAAGCGGTAATTTAGAAGTATTCAGCCAATGTTTGTTACCATTATTATCAATGATAAATTCTTCACGGTTAAGTACAGGTTTTCCGTCCTTCATTACAGCCTGATCATCTGCATAAAACCCTTCAGCAATTTCTTTTGCGTAAAGATCAAAATCATTTTTACCCAAAACATTAGACTCACTACTCATCCCCATATTACGCACATCAGCTAAATTTGCAACGGTTTTTCTGCATTCAATATCTTTGACGTAGATTCCATCTGGGATATTATCTATTAGTGTTCTAAGTAGTATTCTTTCTTTTTGCAGTTCTTCCTGTGCAAATTTCATTTCCGTTACGTCTCGACCTATTCCGATTAAACCAATAATGTTTCCGTCATCATCTTTTAAAGGAAGTTTGGAAGTATGCAGCCAGTGTTTTTTTCCATCATTATCAATAAAAAATTCTTCTCTTTTAAGAATGGAATTGCCGGTTTTTATTACCGAAACATCATTAGCCATAAAACTTTTAGCAATTTCTTTGGGAAAGAAATCAATATCGGTTTTTCCAAGTACTTCTTTTTCTGACTTGCAGCCCATATTGTTTAAGTCTGCAAGATTAGCAATCATTTTACGGCCTTGTGTATCTTTTGCAAAGATCGCATCGGGAATGTTATTAATTAGTGTTCGTAATAATATTCTTTCCTGTTCTAATTTTTCCTGTTTATTTTTCCGTTCAGTTATGTCTTCATAAGTTCCCAAAATCCCAATGACATTTCCCTCATTATCATGAAGCGGAATTTTATTTGATTTGATCCAGCTTTTTGTTCCATCAGCTTTAGTGTGTTCTATTTCAGAATTTAATGTTGGAGAATCATTTTCAATTACCAGTTTATCCTCTTTTCGGTATAAATTACCAATTTCCTCCGAATATAATTCATTTTCAGTTTTCCCTATAACTTCATCAGGACAGTTAAAATTTAGATCCTGAGCAAACTTTTTATTGCAGCCCATGAAGGTATCGACTTTATCTTTCCAATAGATACTTTGAGGTATAGAATCGAAAATTGATTGAAGTATTTCTCTTGAATTAAAGGGTTGGTTTAATGAATTTTTCTTGCTTTTTTCAGCGTTTTCAAGGTCTTTAATACGTTGACGAAGTTCAGAAATTTCTTCAAGAAGTTCGGATTTTGATTTATTATTCTCTTCCATAAATTCTTTTTACTTCCATATTTAAGATTATATTTTAT
>CAZRMA010000095.1:5466-10992 GCA_964600655.1 uncultured Ignavibacteriaceae bacterium | reverse complement strand
GGGTAATGCAAATGAATTAGCTGAAGATGCTGAAGTTAGAAAATTATATCTTGGGGAAAAGTTTAAGCTTGATAGATATTAAACAAAAATAAAATGGGCAACCCACATTTAGTGAATCACCCATTGAAAAGATTTTATAAAAATAATATTTATTAAAAAGATGCACTGACTTTTTCGAAATCGGGATAAGCTTCCAATCCATGTTCTCCCATATCCAACCCATCGATCTCTTCTGTTTCTGAAACTCTTATTCCCATCGTTTTTTTCAAGACAGTCCAAACCACATAAGATATAGCAAAAGTGAAAGCTCCAACAGTAACCACCCCAATTAACTGATGCCATATAAGACTGAACCCACCGCCGAAAATCAATCCATCACCTGTTGTTCCTGGCATGAAAGCATCTTGTGCAAATAAACCAACAGCAAGGGTACCAAAAACTCCATTAACTAAGTGTACTGCTAAGGCTCCAACCGGATCATCAATTTTTCTTTTGTCAAACCAAATTACTGCAAATACAACAAATATTCCTGCAAATGCACCAATAACCAATGAACTTCCTACGCTGACATAAGCGCATGAAGCTGTAATTGCTACCAGCCCGGCTAAACATCCGTTAATTGTCATGCTTAAATCCGGTTTGCCTAAAACTAACCATGCAACCGCCGTAGAAGTTAAAATTCCCGCAACAGCAGCACTGTTTGTGGTTATACAAATTCTTGCAATGCTTTCAGGATCAGCAGCCATTGTACTGCCGGGATTAAAACCAAACCAGCCAAGCCAGAGCACTAATGCACCCAATGTAGCAGAAGTCATATTGTGCCCTTGGATAGGAAATATCTTCCCATCTTTAAATTTTCCAATACGAGGCCCAAGAATAATTGCCCCTGTTAATGCAGCCCAGCCGCCAACCGAATGTACAACTGTTGAACCAGCGAAATCGAAGAAACCTAATTTGGCCAGCCAGCCGCCCCCCCAAATCCAGTGTCCTGTTGTGGGATACATAATTGCCACAAGCACGAAAGAGAAAACAATAAATGATAAATATTTAATTCGCTCTGCAACCGCACCGGATACTATTGTTGCTGCCGTTCCGGCAAAAACAAGCTGGAAGAAAAACTTTGCAAGAAGAGGTACAGTTGCCCAGCTAATTGCAGAATAAACTCCGGAATAGGAATCACCGGTTGCCGGACTGTTATCAGCTCCACCTAATGATAGTAAGCCTTGCAAGCCAATGAAATCATTTCCATTTCCAAACATTAATCCCCAGCCAATAACCCAAAAAGCAATAGATGAAATCGCAAAAACAATAAAATTTTTGGATAGAATATTTACAGCGTTTTTACTTCGTGCAAATCCTGATTCAACCATTGCAAAACCAAGATTCATAAAAAAGACAAGCATTGCTGTAAACAAAACCCAAATTGTATCCATTATAATTTTATATTCCATTTTAAACTAATCCTATATTTAATTATGAAATAATTCCAATTAGATAAAATTAAATTGCACTATCACCGGATTCTTCGGTTCGTATTCTAATAGCTTCAAGAACAGGAAGAATAAAAATCTTACCGTCTCCAACTTCACCGGTTTTTGATTTTGATATAATAATTTCTACAGCTTTTTCACTTCGTTCTTCAGTACAGAATAGTTCAATTTTTATTTTCGGAACAAATTCAATTTTATATTCCGATCCTCTATACATTTCAGTATGGCCTTTTTGCCTGCCGTATCCACGAACTTCAGAAACTGTTAACCCTAAAAATCCAGCTTCTTGCAGTGCCGTATGAACTTCATCCAGCTTATGCGGGCGAATTATTGCTTCTATTTTTTTCATAAATCACTCCCTAAATTTATTAATAAATGATGTTGTTAAGTTAAATTATTTTAAGAATTTGGATAATTATCTAAATAGATAAGGATTTAGGCGATAAATATATAATAATGTAAGGAAAATCAAAAATAATATTAAGATTAATTTAGTAGAGGTAAAAAATAGAGCGGCATACAACTTACTGCTAAGTTTGCATACCGCTCATTGAGAGAGAGATTTATGAGACTTTCTGAATTAGATTAAAATGTAGCGCTAACTTTTTCGAAATCTGGATATGCTTCCATACCATGTTCGCCTATATCAAGACCTTCAAGTTCCTCTTCTTTAGTGACACGCAATCCAATTGTTTTTTGAATTACCTTGAACAAAATGAAGGCGAGGGGGAAAACCCATAGAAAGGCAGCGGCAACTCCTAATGCTTGCACTCCAACCACACTCCAGGAAAATCCATTTATGCTAAAAATACCTGCACCTAAAGTACCCCAGGCACCACAAACTCCGTGAACAGAAATTGCCCCAACCGGATCGTCAATTTTTAATTTTCTTTCAATGAATAAAACGCTGAAAAGGACAATTACGCCAGCTATAAGACCGATCATAACGGCGCCAAGCGGGGAAACATTTGCACATCCTGCAGTAATTGCAACCAATCCGGCAAGAGCTCCATTAAGTGTCATACTTGCATCAGGTTTTCCAAGTACTAACCAGGCTGTAAACATTGCAGATACCGCTCCGGCAGCAGCGGCAAGATTTGTTGTTACTGCTATACCTGCAATATCAGGTATTGCTGCAGTTGTACTTCCGGGATTAAATCCAAACCAACCGAACCATAATATAAATGTTCCAAGGGCGGCTAAAGTTAAATTGTGTCCGGGTATGGCAAGTGGTTTCCCATCGGATGTAAATTTCCCAATTCTCGGCCCAAGTATCATTGCACCGGCTAATGCGGCCCATCCGCCAACTGAATGCACAACTGTTGAACCTGCGAAATCAATGAAGCCTAATTTTTCCAGCCAACCTCCGCCATGGAATAAACTGCCCCAAGCCCAGCTTCCAAAGATCGGATAAATAAAAGCTGAAATTGCAAAACTATAAATTAGATATGCAGTAAACTTAGTTCTTTCCGCCATCGCTCCAGAGACTATTGTTGCAGAAGTTGCAGCAAATACAACCTGGAACATCCAGAATGCATACACCCAAGCGTCTCCATTTTTTGCAAAATCAGAAAGAAAAAATCCGTCAGTTCCAAACCACCCGGTAGCGTTTACTCCGAACATTAATCCAAATCCTATTATCCAATATGCAAGGCTTCCCACAGCAAAGTCCATCAAGTTTTTCATCATAATATTTACAGCATTTTTGGCTCTAGTTAAACCTGTTTCAAGCATAGCAAAACCAGCTTGCATAAAGAACACCAAAAAGGCTGCAACTAAAGTCCATACGAAATTAGCATTTGTTTCTAAAGTTGTAAGTTTAGCTGCATTTGATTCTACTGTGGGAGCTGAATCCTGTGCAAAAAGTAATGCCGGGGTTAAAATCAGAATAACCAGCAAAAACATTTTGTATTTTTTCATAATACTTCCTCCAAATAAAAGATTAAACTTTTAAGCTTAACCAGATTAAAGTGTTATTGTTTAATTCACAATTTTTTATGATTAATTATAAAATGATTCCTACAATCAAATAGCTTTGCTCAATGTTTGGATTAACTATTATGGATGCTGAAATTGGCAAACTGAATTTGTCTGTTATTACAATATCTTTTGAAAAATTGAGGCCGATATTAATAACTTGAAAATTAGTTGGGCCATAGAATCCATTATCACCGCCGCCCGTTGCGCCAACTACTACTGATCCGAAAACGCTTTGAACAGTGAAAGGATATGAGGCTTCAAAATATGTTGTGTTATCGACATCGTTATGAACATTCATGTAGCCTGAAAGAGTGATGGGGAATTTGTCGGGACCGCCATAGCTTAAACCGGCTTCAATCGTATGTGCCCCTGCACCGTCGCCTTTATAATTAAAATATTTCATCCCAGCACTTGGGAAGAAATAATCAGTAGCTATTAATGTGAAAGTACCGGCAGAAGGTGTACTGACTGCATAAGAAGCCCAAAGGTCATCTTCTGAATAAACAGAGCCAACTCCTGAAATACTATATGCACCCCATTCACCGATAGAAAATCCGCCAGCGGTAAATGTAACAGCTGGTTGGAAGCTTGGTGCATTCCCAAAGTCCAAACCTCTCCAAATATATCGGCTGTAAAGAGCAACACCAAGATCTACTTCTTGAGAAAAGGAGAAACTTGAAGTTAACATTACTATCAAGGCAACTGTAAAATATATTTTTTTCATGTGCGTTCCTTTTTCTATTTAAGATTAATTGAATTAAATTTATTTACTTATATGGCAGTCTCGCCGGATTCTTCGGTTCGAATTCTTATAGCATCCAGTACAGGAAGAATAAAAATTTTACCGTCGCCTACTTCTCCGGTTTTTGCTTTTGAGATTATTATCTCTACCGCTTTCTCACATTTATCTTCAGTGCAGAAGAGCTCAATTTTTAATTTCGGCACGAATTCTATTTTATATTCAGAACCTCTGTAGATTTCCGTGTGGCCTTTTTGCCTTCCATATCCTTTAATTTCGGAGACCGTTAAACCTGTGAAACCGGAATCTTGTAATTCCTTATGAACTTCATCCAGTTTATGTGGTCGGATTATGGCTTCTATTTTTTTCATGAATTAGCTCCCTAAGTTATTAAGTGAAATATGTTATTTAGATTATATAATTAACTTATTTGTCATGTTTACTAAAATGTTAAGGAATTAGCTGGCAAATATATAATAAAATAAAGTTTTGTCAAGTAAAAAATATATTTTATTAACTTTATATTATAGAAGTTTCGAAATACCTAAATAAATTGCATTATTTGCAAAATTTTTCTCCTTTAATAAGTTAGGCTGACATATATTCCTAAATAGGGAAGGGTCGAACTTTAATGATATTTATTTTTTTTGGCGAGATGAATATTAGGATGAAGATACTGTCAAATGAGGTAAATGAATGAGTATGCTAGTTTTATTGTTGTGTAGAAAAACAATTAAATGATTTGCATAATATTATTTAATTATTAATATTTTTTATGGTAAAATTTAAAAATAAAATTTAAGAATAATTGTCCCTATTTTATTTAGGAAAGAAAAATTCTAAAAACCGCCAGGCTCGTTTTGCCCAAAAATATTCTGAATGCTCTGCATTTATATCCTTATAGAAAATATAGTCTTTACCATCTACATATTGTTTTTGATTTAAAAGTACGATCATAGAATCGATACCGGGCTGAAGTCTTTTTTCTAATCCAATTCCGCCGTCATCAATATAAATTTTAATTTGTTTTTTAGAGCCGTTATAATTTTTTACTGTTTTTAAATAATCAATATCTTTAATATAAAAGGCAGGCGATATACACGCAGCTTTCGAAAAAATATTTGGATATTCCCAAGCGAGCATAAATGAAATTAATCCTCCTAATGATGAACCGCCTGTAGCAGTATTTCCTCTATCCGGTTTAGTCCTATAGTTTTTGTCGATGAATGGTTTCAATTCATTAACAATAAATTTCATATACATTCTTCCTTTTTCTGTATCTTCATATTCAGCTGATCTATCAATTGTATTATATAT
>CAZRMA010000095.1:0-5366 GCA_964600655.1 uncultured Ignavibacteriaceae bacterium | reverse complement strand
ATATTTGACGAAACGGCTCCATCACTATTTAAAGCTTCAGTACCCCATGAACCTAAAGTAAATTTGTATTCTAATGAGGTTTCGGGTTCAAAGGAAAAAGTTCTCTCCCAAGTTGAATCATTAATTGCAGTCAATGACACTTTACTAGGATTCCAATTACCAAGTAAAGAATTATTGCCAGTGATATAAACTTTTGATGTATCAATTAAAGCTTTTGTTTTGACCAAGAAGGTTATATTAATTTTATTTTGTGTAAAATTGTTCGTACAAAAAAAGATAAATATTAAAATCTTGGGAATGTATGTTTTCATTTTAATAGTTGCTCAAATGAATTATTTTTTTTCAAAATGCTGATAGTCTTTAGTGCTATTCCAAAAACCGCCCCATCGCCATCCTCGTTTAACAAACTCTTTAACAATTAGAGAATTTGAGGTTATTGTTCCTTTTTTTTCCGGTTGATATTTTGAGCCTCGCGGAAAATAATGATTCCTTTTTATTTGTGGATTTAATTTTGGATTTATGTCAATCGCCTTACCTGAAGAATGTGAGGATAATGTTTTTGTATTTGCAACTATTCTGTAATTAAAAGCCGAGGTATTATTATCTTCCATTGATTTTTCATCATTCCAATCATATTTAATTATAGGAATAACTTTGGCTATCGGAAATTTCACGCTCATTATTGCTTTAAATATTTCTTTAACTTCTTTTGCGAGGTCTTTGTGTATTAATAATTGTCCTTGATGAATTTTTCCATCGAAAGAATAGTACTGCACTTCAATCAGCTTCAATTTATTAATCAATTCTTTTGGAATATCAATGCCTGCCAAAGATTCTTTGAATGTGTAATCACAGTCAATAATTATTTTACTGTCATCGTGTTTATTATTCCTTGAAAAGGAATAGTTTAATGAGAAGAATGAAATAGCTATTATCAAATACCAAATAAATGACTTCATCAATTTTTATCCTGTTCTAAATGCAAAGTGACTTATGAATTAAATATTAAAATAAATATATTTGAGCCGTTAAAAAAAAGGAAATCTATGAAATATTTAGTTGTATTTGTATTATTTGTTCTTGTAATTGCAGGATGTAATACCCAGCCAAAAGTTGTTACGCTTGACAACGGAATTAAATACTCAATTGATTCTGTTGGTAATGGAAAAGTTGCTAAGAAAGATGATTTTGTGTCTATTCATTTTCAAGGATGGTATTTAACAGATAAAGATAAAAATAATTTATTCGCAGATTGGTCAAAAGATTCTTCAAAAAAAGCTCAGAGTCTGGGCAGTTCAAGAGAATTTCATCCAATAAATATTAAGTTATCTCCTGGTCAATTTATAAAAGGCTCGGAACTTGGAATTGAAGGAATGAAAGTTGGTGAAACAAGAACTATAATTATTCCCGATAGTCTTGCTTACGGTAAAAAAGGTTTAGGGCCTGTTCCGCCAAATTCAGATATTAAAGTTGTGGTTGATTTGCTTGATATTAAGGTTCCTGTTGAGCAATGGAAGGTTGATACAACGGCAGCATTGGTTTTGCCAAGCGGATTAAAATTCATTCCTGTGCAAGAGGGAACCGGTGCTAAAGCAGATTCAGGAAAAATTGTAAAAGTAAATTACTCTGGATATTTTCTTAATGGTAAAAAGTTTGACAGCTCTGTTGATAGGGGACAGCCCATACAGTTTGCACTTGGCACAGGACGCGTTATTCCAGGATGGGAAGAAGGAATTGCTTTGATGAAAGAGGGCGGGAAAGCTGAATTAATTATTCCACCTGATTTGGCTTATGGCGAAAAAGGTAGAGGAGAAATTCCTCCTAATTCAACATTGGTTTTTGATGTTGAATTGTTGGAAGTAAAATAATCTTATACTTAAAAATATTTTTTTATTGGCGCTTTATTTCAAGCGCCATTTTTTTATTACAAATTTATCTGTAACTGTTCATCAAGCTAACTGCCTGTGAATAATAACCCATGCCAAAAAGATTTAAATGATTTAATACATGATACAGTTTATAAATATTTTCTCGGTATTCGTACCCTTCTTTTAACATCCATTCTTTATTATATGAATTATAGAATTGTGAATTAAATCCTCCAAATAATTTTGTCATTGCCAAATCAGCCTCTCTATGTCCATAATAAACGGCGGGATCGATCAGACAAGCTTCTCCATTTTCATCAGCCATAAAATTTCCAGACCATAAATCACCGTGCAGCAAAGATGGCGGCTCATCACTTCCATTTAGTATTTTTGAGATTACGGACTCAATATTTTTTATACCTATCCGCAATTCTTCATTAGCATAACCATTTTTTTCTGCAAGCTTATATTGAAATAAAATTCTGTTGTTAAAATAAAAATCTGTCCAATTTAAATTATTATCATTTACATTTATTTGCTGGTTCGAGCCGATATAATTGTCTTCATAAAAACCAAAACTACTATTGGAATAACGATGCATCCTTGCGAAGTTTCTGCCAAAATCTTCCCAGAAGGATTTTTTTTGCGAGTTACTTTTAATCATCTCTAAAAGAATAAATTCTTTATCAACTAATTTTACTTCAGGCACTTCAATTTTGTTAGCTTTTTTTAATTCTGTTAATCCATTAGCTTCTTTTAAGAACATGTCATTTAATGAAGAATTGATTTTCAAAAAAAGCTTTTGCCCTGAATCAAAAATTATTTCATACGCATTGCTGATGCAGCCGCCTGACAAGGAATTTTCTTTTACTATTTTAGATTGAACTGCCGATTCAATTTTATTTTTTATTTTCTGATTCAATATCACCTTTTATTTTTTCTAAAAGATTATTACAGGTATCCTCCAATATATCGAGAACATTTTCGAACCCCTTTGATCCGCCGTAATATGGATCCGGAACTTCAGTCACGTTCAGGTCATTTGAATACTCAGCCATTTTACTAATCTTATTAACATATAATCCTTCTGTATCAAGCTCTAATATATTCGTAAAATTTTCATCGTCCATTGTTACGATATAATCAAACTCTTCAAAATCTTTTTCAGGATCAAATTTTCTGGCGAGGCTAGTTAAATTATAACCTCTCTTGGCAGCGTGCTTTTTCATTCTGGGATCAGCACCTTCGCCAGCGTGATACGCAATTGTACCGGCAGAATCTATTTTAATAGAATTTTCTAAATTATTCTTTTTCACCAGTGAAGTCATAATTCCTTCAGCTGCGGGGGAGCGGCATATATTCCCCATGCAAACAAATAGTATTTTTTTGTTAGTCATTTTCTTGTTAGTGATTTTATTATTTATTTTGACAAATATATTTTAAAAATTAAAAAAATGCACCTCATTATGAAATTATTATCCTTTACCATTTTGATTTGTTCCTTTATAGCACTTTCGGAAAATTATTCTCAAACCATTTTTCCCAAAAGAGAATTAAGAGGCGTATGGATTGCGACTGTTAAAAATATTGACTGGCCGGATTCTAATCTTGAGTCTACAAGCAAGCAAAAAATTGAATTAATAAAAATGCTAAATAAGTTGAAGGATGCAGGAATCAATGCCGTATATTTTCAAGTTAGAACAGAATGCGATGCGTTTTATAAATCTAATTTTGAACCGTGGTCATATTGGTTAACCGGTAAACAGGGAACGGCACCTAATCCTTATTATGATCCTCTTGAATTTGCCATTGAAGAATCACATAAAAGAGGAATTGAATTTCACGCATGGTTCAATCCTTATAGAGCTGTAAGAAAAGTTGGTGACTACGAATTGTCTGCAAATCATATTTCAATAACGCATCCCGATTGGATTTTGGATTTTAAGGATTATAAAATGTTAAATCCGGGGATTCCTGATGTGAGAAATTATATTTCTTTAATTATTTCTGATGTAGTAAGAAGGTATAACGTGGATGGAATTCATTTTGATGATTATTTCTATCCTTACGTACCAATAATTTCAAATGAAGATTCGTTAACTTTTTTAGAATATAATAATGGCATTGAAAATATTGATGATTGGCGAAGAGAGAATATTAATTCAATGATTGCCCAATGCTATGATAGTATTCTTGCAATTAAACCGAATGTAAAGTTCGGAGTAAGCCCCTTTGGTGTGGTTGAAAATAAATATGCAGGAACAAACGGGTTTAATTCTTATGATAAAATTTATTGTGATCCGTTAAATTGGATTAAAAATAAAACTATAGATTATGTTGTCCCTCAACTGTATTGGAAAATTGATGATAAAAAATCAGACTACAAACTATTATTACCGTGGTGGGCTTCTGTTATAAATGACCGGCAATTGTATATTGGACAGTTCTCAAGCAGGTTTTCAAGTGAAGAATATGATGGGCCAAAGTCGGAAATTGAAAATCAAATAATTCTAAATCGGAAAACACCTAATGTTTTGGGCTCCGTATTTTTTAGCGCTAAATCTATTACTAAAAATTACAGCGGACTTGCTGATTCACTTAAAAATAAATTGTATAAATATCCCGCATTGCTTCCAATTATGTCTTGGAAAGATTTTACGCCTCCTCCGACACCGTTTAATTTGATTGTGGAGGGCAATATTGATAATAGAATATTGACGTGGAGATGTAACGTTCCAAATTCATCGAGTAAATTTTATAGCACTCCAATTGGATATGTTATTTATAAGTTTCAAGAAGGAGAGAAAGTCGATTTAAACAATGCATTAAATATTGTCACTATAATTTATTCTAATGAAAATAGCTTTATAGATGAATTCCCATTAAATGATTCTGATTCTGTTACTTATATTGTTACATCTATTGATAGATTAAATAATGAGAGCAGACCCAGCAATCCAGTAGTGTTTCAAACTTTAAACTTAAAATAGAGTTGAAATAATTTTGTTTTGATATAAAATTATTTACTCCGATTAAAAATAAGTATTGATAATTAAAATAATTATCATTTACTTTGTCACATCATTCCAATAAATAATAATTGATATAAAAGGAGAAAGTATGGCGTACATTATAACTAAACTATGTTTGGATTGTAAAGATATAGCTTGTACACAAGTTTGTCCGGTTGATTGTATTTATGAATATTCCGGTGATGATCCAGCTATACCTAAAAATCAATTATTAATTGATCCGGATGAATGTATTGATTGCAATGCATGCGTTCCCGAATGTCCATGGGAAGCTATATTTGCAGAAGACGAAACTCCGGACATTTTTAATGAAGATATAGAAATAAATGCAAAAATAGTTGGACAAAAAAGATTTGTTCCACAGCGCGAAGAAGGAAAACCATTACCAACTCCGGAAGAAATTCAAACAAATAAAGAAAAATGGGGCTATAACGGATAATTGAATTTTAGCTTCAATACTTCCTAA
>CAZRMA010000094.1:0-11002 GCA_964600655.1 uncultured Ignavibacteriaceae bacterium | reverse complement strand
AATGATTTAAGAATTGTAATAAATTTGAAGATGTTTTAAGTTAAAAGTTCTTTTAATTTTAAAAATGTTTAATTAAATCATAATATGGGACAAAGATGAAACTCTATTTACCAGGAATTTTATTTTTAATTTTTTGTACAGCTTTTACACTAAAAGCACAAGCCACAACAGCTTCCAATCAGAATAACACCGAATTAGAAAACACTTTCAGTAATTATGCGCAGATGTATGATATTCCCGTGGACTTATTAAAATCGGTAGCATATACCGAAACTCGAATGATGCAAATTATTCCAAATGAAAATGATGATGCTAATTGTACAAACATGCCTAAAGCTTATGGCATTATGGGATTAAGAGATGATGATTGGTTTGGACATTCACTTGTTGAAGGAGCCAACCTTATTGGTGCTTCCGTAGACCAAGTAAAAAATGACGCGAGATCAAATATTCAGGCTGCTGCCGCATTATTATCTAAATATGCTTATGAGCTTAATGTCATTGACCGAAACGATGTAAATTCATGGCGCTCTGTACTAGAAAAATATTCAGGCATTCCACAGGAAGACATTAAACCATTTTATTCCTTTGATGTTTTCAAAGTTCTAAATGAAGGAACAAAGATTAATGGTGTGACAATTAATGGACACAATGAAATTGATATGTCGCAATTTGGCGAGGACGTTAATCCAAAAAACAAATTAAAAAATATTGAGAAAATTGACGGCTCTCAATCTCCACTGAGAGTACAGTCCACGGATTATCCACCTGCAGTTTGGGATCCAAGTCCCAATTATACTGCCAATTCTATTGCTCAAAAATTTTTAGTAGTACATGACACCGAAGGCCCCTTTGCCGGTTCAGTGTCATGGTTAAAAAACCCTGCTGCAAGTGCAAGTTCGCATTATATAATAAGAAGTTCCGATGGCTACATTAAGCAATTAGTTAGAGAAAAAGATCGGGCATGGCATGTCCGCTCCTGGAATAATGTTATGCTTGGAGTTGAGCATGAAGGCTACGTTTCAAACCCAGCTTATTTTACCGAAGCAATGTATCAATCGTCCGCAGCTTTATTCAGGCATTTCGTTGACACATACGGTGTCCCGGTTGATTCCTTTAGGATCATAGGGCATTACCAGCATTTGAAAACATGGTGGGTTAATTGGATTAATAATACCTGGAATGTTAATAACCCGGGCTATAAAGTTAATCCACTAGATAACACACATACAGATCCAGGCAAATATTGGAACTGGGCACATTTTTTTAATTTAATTACTTCAGGCGCATCAGCGCCAACTGTAACAGCACACAGCCCGGAAACAGTCGCAGATAGTATTTGGGCCGGCACTCCAATAAAAATTTCATTTGATCAGTCCATGCTTCCAACTCAAACAGACAGCGCGTTTAAAATTAGCCCTGAAGTTAGCGGAGCTTTTAGCTGGGAGAATAATAATCAAACTTTGGTTTTTACTCCAACCGCTTTTTTCACTCATTCTACAAACTATTTAGTTACAATAGATACATCTGCAATCAGTGTTTTAAATAAACAATTAGAAACATCATACTCTTTCAACCTTTCTACAAAGCCGGCGATTGATTTAAAAATTTCTAATTCATACCCTGGTCCCGGGCAAAAAAATATTAGTAAAACCGTAAAAGTTATAATTTCTTTTAATATTCCGTTAATAAAAACTACACTTGGGGGAAGAATTGAAATACACGATTCTACCGGTAAAACCGTAAGCTATAAAAATCCAACATACGAAGAAATAAATAATAAGGGTTATATAACATATGTGCCATTTAAAGATTTAGATAGCGAAGCCAATTATCAGTTAGTTTTTAAAAAAGATATTCAATGTGTAAACAATAGCAGCCTGGTATCTGATACCATTATAAGCTTTACTACTGCACCGGACAATTTTGAAATGGGAACTGTCGTAGACGGCTTTTTAAATACAACTAATTGGATTTCCCCCATTCTCAATACTAATTCATCAAATTTGGATACAAACATTACTATGTTCAAATATTCTGGGAGCGAAAAAATAACTGGAAACGGTTCAGGAAAATTAAGTTATGCATTCAATGATACAGTTGGGATGTGTTATATACAAGCTTCTCCTAATATTTCCTTAGGAACTGACTCGGCCTCAAAATTTGGCATCTGGGTTTATGGTGATCTAAGCTATAATCAGTTAATATTTAAATTTGAAGATAACTTTAATAACGGCAAACTAATTAATTCCGATACTTTAGACTGGACCGGCTGGAAATTTATTGAATTTCCATTAAGCACAATTAACCTTTCAGGCGAAATCTTTTTAAATAGTGTTATTATAAAAAATACAAATACTGCCGTGGGGGATCCGGTCAGGATTTATTCGGGAACGATATTTATAGATGGCATACAAGTTTATAATTATAACCCAACCACTCAGGTAAATGATAAAAAACCTTATGCGGTTAATGATTATAAATTATTTCAAAATTATCCAAACCCGTTTAACCCGAGCACGACTATCCAATATCAAATTCCTAAAGATGGATTTGTTTCGCTAAAGGTTTATAACTTAATCGGACAAGAAGTAGCAAATTTAGTTAATCGTTTTGAAAAGGCAGGCCGTTACAAGGTAAGTTTTGATGTTTCATCAATCACAGGCGGTTTATCGAGTGGTATTTATTTTTATACATTAAGGTCAGGTAATTTTAATAAAACCAATAAGTTTGTGCTTTTGAAATAAGAACAAATAGCACAATGGCGAACTAAACCCAATTTCTTTGAAAAATTTAGTTAATTACAATTTAATCCTGCGGGGAGTCAGTTTGACTCCTCTTTTATTTTAAATAAACATAAAGCATAACATTTTGTTAATAAAAAATATTTTTAATCTTTCTTACAAAAATTTTACTAATGTAAATCCATTTATAGATTTATCATTTCATTCTAATAAACAAAATAAATTTGTTTGGATTAATCATCCCAAATCCATTGGGGGATTAAATTTGATGAATCAAAAAAAAATATTTATTACCAGCTGCAATGAGCAGATTGCTTCCTCATTAAAACAAAATGAATTCGATGCATTAAAATTCGGCAAAGAAGCCATCCTGGATTTAAATCAAGAACATTTTCATAAGAAGTCTTTACGAGATGTTATCAGGGCTGGCTCAAGACATGGAGTTGTTGAAGAGATTAATTTTTCCGAAGAAGCTAGGCGGCAGCTTGAAAAATTTAAACTGCAATGTACACATGGAAGAAAACCACAGATAAAATATTTCTTTAATGATGTTTTCAAGCTGCATAACCGGCTTTTCGTTTATAGAAAAAATAATGACTGGCTCGCTGCTATTTTAGTCTCTCAAATTGATGAAACTTTTTTACGAAGTGAACTTTTGTTGAGAATAAAAACTGCCCCGAATGGAGTAATGGATGCGCTTGTTTTTTCGGTTTTCAATAAACTAAAAAAAGAAGGCTTTAAATATTGGAGCCTGGGTGACGTTCCTTTTATAATTAAATCCGCTCCGAAATTTTCTAAAGAATATTTTGTGAACTTCCTGGGGAGAAGATTAAAATTTGCATACAATTATTCCGGGTTGTTTAAATTTAAAGATAAGTTCAACCCTATCTGGAGTGACGTTTATATATGTACAAAACCAAAATTAAATTTACCGACATTTCTATTTCTAACAAGCAAAAGTAACCTAACCAAGCTAGTTTTAAGCGGTGTGCTCAGCTTGTTAGGCTTGTTTCAAAATTAAATCCTTTAACGCTTGTATCCACATTGGATGATCATTTAAGCTTTCCACAAGCTGCACTTTTTCACCGCCATTCTCTTTAAATATTTGCTGATATTCACTCCCTATTTCTATCACTGTTTCCAAGCAATCTGCCACAAATGCCGGACTAAATACAAGTAATTTTTTTGCTCCACTTGTTGCCTGCTCTTTAACAACTACATCTGAAAAAGGTGTGAGCCATTTTTTATCTAACCGCGACTGAAAGCATACGGTATATTTGTCTTTTGATATATTTAACTTTGCAGCAATTGACCTTGTCGTTGCATAACACTCCGCTTTGTAGCAATAAAAATTTTCTTCATTAATTTCGTCTTCACATTTATGGTCGGAACACGGTTTTCCGTCAACATAAACTTTATCTACCTGTCTTTCGGGCAGCCCGTGATAACTGAATAAAACATGATCATAATCATCAATATTATATTTTTTTGCTCTTTCAATAATGGTATTTATGTAACCTTCGTTTTCAAAAAAATGGCTGATGATTTTAATTTCGGGAATAACCCACCATTTTCTAATTAATTTCATCGCTTTATCAATTGCAGAACCTGAACTTGAAGAAGCATATTGAGGAAATAATGGTAAAATAATGATCTTCTTATAGCTTTTCATTCTCATTCCCTCAAGCACTTTATCCATGCTGGGACTCTGATAACGCATTGCTAAATGAACGTCAAATTTTTCTCCCAATTCTAGATTTAGTTTTTCTCTAACACTTTCACTGTAAATTAAAAGTGGCGAACCTTTGTCTGTCCAGAGTTCCTGATAAATTTTTGCGGACTTGGGTGCTCTGAAAGGAACTATAATAAGGTTGACTAAAATTTTTCTCGCCAGCCAGGGAATATCAATTACCCGCGGGTCGTTTAAAAATTCAAATAAATATTTTCTAACGTCTGAAACAGATGGACTATCAGGCGTTCCCAACTGAATTAATAATATTCCGGTTTTTGAATTCATAACTATTTTTTTGCTTTATAGATAATTACAAATATAAGATTCAAAATTTATATTTAATAATTAATGTTTTTATCTGAATAAAGAAAAGATTAATTCTTATATCTTGCGGTTCCGGGCTTTTGATAGCTTTGAGTAAGGCAGCTTTTAAACACGGGGGACTTCAGTAATTGTGTGTGCTAAAGTTCCTTTCCCTTTTAATTGATCTATAAATGTTTTGTCATTTCTTAAATTAATTATATCGTTTTCGTTTTCATCTGTGTGAAAACAAAATTCTCGTTTACCGGGAAGATAAAAAACGATTGCATAATCATAAACCTGCTTGAAAGAAATCCAATTATCTGTTTTTTGATAAACTTCTATTTTTTCTATCGTCCAGCCTGAGCCAATATGCACCATATAAGAACTAAACGGATAAACTAATGTTTTTTTTCCGTTTTCTTCTTTTAATTGAATTCTATAGGGACTATCTGAAACTTTAATTTCAAGCTGAGTAAAAGTCTGGTCGTCTAATGTTTTTATAAAATTAGTTTTTAAGTTAACCCATTTGATGTTACTTAAAGAGCTGGCCGATTTTTCAATTAAAGGAATTGAGAAGCCGATGCTTTCTACTTTATCCTTGTGAACTTTCATGCCTGGACAGTAAATAATCTGCAGGTTTTTATTGATTAACCCTTTCAAGTAATTTAAAACTCTATCTTCAAGCACACCTGAAAATACTTCCATTCTCTTTAGCTCAGTTTCCAATTTTGTTGCTTTTAATTTAATGATAAAAATGCAGCCATGTAAAATGCTAAATTAAATATATTTAAATATGCTTTAAATCATAACAGGAAGATTGATAGATATATCCAACCAATATTCAAGTAGTTAAAATATTAATGTGGTTGCATTTAAATAAAAAGAAAAGTCCCTTTTAAAGGGATATTTTCTTTCACATTCGCAGATTAAGAGAAAAATTAAGAGAAACTGATAATCTATTCTTTCAAAGACTATCTATTACTTTTTTTAATTTGTTCTGAACTTCAGATGCAATACCAGCCAATGATTCATTTTGTACAGCCTGCATTGAAGCTATCGGATCAACTGCGGAGATTTCAATCATCCCGCCGGGTTGTTCTATAACAGTTACGTTGCACGGCAGCATAGCTCCAATTTTATCTTCAGCTTGCAATGCTTTATAAGCAAAAGGAGGATTGCATGCGCCAAGTATTTTATAATTTTTGAAATCTACATCAAGTTTTTTCTTCAAGGTTGCTTTAACATCAATTTCAGTCAGAACACCAAAACCTTCAACTTTTAATGCATCAGTAACTTTCTGCACGGCATCATCAAATCCGCCGCTTATATTTTTACTAAAGTAATAATTCATTTTATAACCATTGATAATTCATAAAAATACGCATCAATTAAGATGCAAATTATGGATAATGGTTTCATCTGTTAAACGGGATTGCTTTTTCCCATCCTCTTGTCTGAATTGCCAAAAGTAAAATAAATATATCCGCTGAATACTAATGTTAAAATTATTTGAATATAAATTGGAGTCGTAACAAGATCGCCGCTCATCAAACCAAAACTTAATAATGCCAATTTCAGCAGATAATAAAATATTTTGCTCAATAGAATGCTTATTAACATTGCAGAAAAATTGTTCTTAATTAAATCAATTAATTTAAAGAACAGGAACATGTTTAATGTAAGCTCGGCTGTCATAATTGCTGTTTTTAGAAGTGAGGGGTGGGATGAAATTATGAATGAAAATACCGGTAAAGTTAAAGCGATTAAATATGCATTCTTTTTTGACGAATGCGCGACACATAAAATCAGCATAATTCGCATCGGCTCAAACAAATAAACCGGAAAACTGAAGAGATGCGAAATAGAGGGGATAAAATAAATAAAAGCAATAGCTAAAAAGTCTAAAGCATATTCTTTCGCCTTTAATTTAGGGTTTACGATTGCAAGTATGTTTTCCATTTAAGTTTCCCGTTGTTTTTAAATTATCTATCATTAAAGTAAAATTGATTCTATAAAAGATACAAATAAATACAATTTAAATCAGATTATTTTTTTCACCTATTTAATTTAATGATCATTAATATTAAATTGTCTGTTCACAATTAGTGGGGATCAAAATGGATAGGAGAGAGTTCATCAAAAAAGGAATGCAAGCCGGATTTATTGCCGGAACTGCCATTCCATTTATAAACTATTCGGAATCATTTTCTAAACAAAGTATTTCCTCCACCCGATATGATCTTGTTGCAATTAAAGGCGGTGAGCCTGATGCTATGTTCGACAAGGCGATCAGCAGCCTTGGGGGAATGAAATCATTTGTTAAAAAAGGCCAAACCGTTGTAGTGAAACCAAACATTGGCTGGGATGTGGTTCCCGAAAGAGCTGGAAACACTAACCCACTTTTAATAAATAGGATAATAAAACATTGTTTAGAAGCTGGTGCTAAAGATGTTTATGTGTTCGATCATACTTGCGACAATTGGAGCAGATGTTACTCAAACAGCGGAATTGAAAACGCCGTAAAAGATGCCGGCGGTAAAATTGTATCGGGCGCTAGCGAAGGCTATTACCAGGATGTAACAATTAAAGGTTCTAAAAAACTTTCAAATGCAAAAGTCCACGAACTTATTCTCAGCTCAGATGTATTTATAAATGTTCCAATATTGAAAAATCACGGTTCGGCCGGATTAACAATTTCCATGAAAAACTTGATGGGAATTGTCTGGGATCGCGGATACTGGCATCAAAATAATCTTCATCAGTGTATTGCTGATTTTGCTTTATATCGAAAACCTGATTTGAACGTAGTAGATGCATATTATGTTATGAAAAGAAATGGGCCTCGCGGTGTTTCGACAGAAGATGTTATTAAAATGAAATCACAAATAATTTCAACCGATATTGTAGCTGCGGATGCGGCGGCGGCTAAATTATTTGGACGAGATCCGGATGATGTACCTTATATTAAAATTGCTGATGAATTAAAGGTTGGCACAAAAGATTTAAGCAAGCTGTCTATAAATAGAATAATTATGTAATAATGAAATTGATACATCTACGAAAGTTAAGAATATATGTTTCTTTGCTTTTCTTTTTAGTTGTTACTTTTTTGTTTTTAGATTTTACAAATTTAATCCCGGCAGTTGCGTTTAATTCTTTGCTTTTTCTGCAATTCATTCCATCTCTTTTAAAGTTCACTAATGTTTATAGCATTAGTGCAGCAGGATTCATATTTATTCTTGTACTAACGCTTCTTTATGGAAGGGTATATTGTTCAACGATTTGTCCGTTGGGAATTCTGCAAGACATCATTTCACGATTCTCTAAAAAATTAAATAAAAAAAAATATTTTCGTTTACTAAAAGATTACGCACCTCTTAAATATTCGTTATTAATTCTTGCAATTATATCTTTTCTATCCGGCACTTTAACAGCTATAAACATACTCGATCCATACAGCAATTACGGAAGAATATTGACAAGTTTATTTCATCCATTATTATTACTAACAAATAATTTTATTGCATTCACATTAGAAAAATTTAACATATATTTTTTATATCCTATTGAAATTAGATCGTTCAGTATTTTTGCCTCGGTTTTTTCCTTTTTCATTTTAGCATTGGTAGCCTTAATGTCCTTTAGCAGAGGCAGATTATTTTGCAATACTATCTGCCCGGTTGGAACATTTCTTGGGTTGATATCTAAATTTTCATTTTACAAGGTCGCAATTGATGAAGATAATTGTAAGTCATGCAATTTATGCACAAGAGTTTGTAAATCCGGGTGCATTGACAAAGCAAATAAAACAGTAGACTTTTCAAGATGCGTGGCCTGCTATAATTGTTTTAGCGTTTGTCCTTCCGAAGGAATAACTTATAAAAAAACATCGCTTCGGGTGAAAAAATATTATTCTTCAAAAAAAATGATAATTGCTGAAGAACCAGACTTAAAAAGAAGAGAAGTTATCTCCAAAACATTTTTATACGTTTTGGGCTTAGCCGGCCTTTCTTCAGCGCAGGTTAAGATTATTCCTAAAATAGAAAACAAAACGCCGATAATAAAAAAATTTCCAGTCACTCCACCAGGATCCAAAAGTATGGATCATTTTACTAGTTCATGTACAGCTTGTCATTTGTGCGTAAGTTCTTGCCCGACTCAAGTTTTACAGCCTTCTTTTTTGGAATATGGATTTTTAGGAATACTTCAACCGCATATGGAATATAAAACTTCATTCTGTAATTTTGATTGTACCATTTGCAGTGATGTTTGTCCAAGCGGAGCGATTTTACATGTTGACCCAAATGAAAAGAAAACGCTTCAATTAGGAAAAGTGAATTTCATAAAAGAAAATTGCATCGTCGAAATTGAAAAAACTGAATGCGGCGCCTGCTCAGAGCATTGCCCGACCAAAGCCGTTAAGATGGTTCCATATAAAAATCTTCATTTACCCGAAATTAAAAATGAATACTGTGTCGGCTGCGGAGCGTGTGAATACGCTTGTCCAACAAAACCATACAAAGCAATCTACGTGGAAGGGAACCCGATTCATTTAACTGCGCAAAAATTGCCTGAAGAAAAGTTAAAAGAGGAAGTTGATTTCAAAGAAGAATTTCCTTTTTAGAAATTAAGTTTCTCTCACAAATGCTTTCTGCTGCCAGTAAAAATAAATCCCACCAAACAATGCAATTGCAATGCTTAAATCCAAGGTTGCAGTACTTATTAAAAGGGCAAAGTTGTTATTTGCAAACCGCCCCAAAGTTACTCCCGCAGCAATCATTATAATTACAAGAATAAAAAATGCAGGTGAATAAAATTGATGCAGCTTCGGTTCTTTCAATGAAGCAATTCTTTTTAAGTTTCTGTTGCAGCTTTTTTTTATGACAAATTTTGCTTTAATGCTTCCAAAGAAAAGGCTTAATAAAATTGGAACGAAGATCCAAATTTTATCAGGCTTTATCACTTCTGCTTTATGGATAAGAATTATGCTTTTAGTTAAAAGTATTGCCGCACCAATAAACCAGATTGATGCTGCAATAATATTTAATGTTCGTTTAGAAACTGAAATCATTTTTTTATTAATTATTAAGATTAACTATAACTCTTCCTGTAATTTGTCCCTTAAGAATTAGATCTATTTTAGCCGACAATTCTTCCAGAGAAACCTCGGTACAAATTTTTTCAAAGTTATCCAATTTCCATTCATTAGAAATTTTCTGCCAGATATTTTTTCTTACTTCAGCAGGACAGTTTGCTGAATCAATGCCGAGTAAATTAACGCCTCGTAAAATTAAAGGATAAACCGTTAATTCCAATTTAGGCGAGGCAGCATTTCCGCAAACCGCAATACTTCCCCACGGCTTGGTAGATTTAATTGCCCTCGCAAGAATTTCTCCCCCAACTGTGTCGACTACGCCGCTCCACTGTGCTTTGAGTAAAGCTTTGTCTGAAATTTCATTAAATGAATTTCTGTCAACGATTTTTTTTGCCCCGATACTTTTAAAATATTCTCCTTTATCTAACTTTCCTGTTAATGCGGTTACATTATAACCTGCTTTAGCAAGAATAGAAATTGCCATAGAACCCACTCCACCGCTTGCACCTGTTACAAGCACCTCATCGCTTGAAGGCTTTAATCCATTTTTTTCCAATCTATAAATAGATAATGCGGCAGTAAACCCGGCAGTTCCATAAATCATGCTTTCCTTTAATGATAAATTTTGTGGCTTTAAAACAATCCATTCAGAGGGGACTCCAATATACTCTCCAAATCCCCCAGGAGTGTTCATCCCAAGATCATAACCGGTTACAATTACTTCATCTCCCTCTTTAAGAAATTTATTTGAAGACGAAACAACAATGCCGGCAGCATCAATCCCCGGTGTGTGAGGATATATTCGGGTGACCCCCTTATTACCGCTTGCCGACAACGCATCTTTATAATTTAATGAAGAATATTTAACATTTATTATTAAATCACTTTTAGGAAGGTCTTTTATATTTCTATCTTCAACCCTTCTGATAAATTTTGCGTTTTCTTCTCTAACAACCAAGGCTTTAAATATATTTTGCATAATTAAATTGTTTATTAATTGCACCAAATTTTATTTTTTACAAACTTACTAATAATGATTTTTGTAACTCAATAATTAAAATCAATATTTTAAAAATTATTTAATAATAATTGATATATATTTACAATAATAAATCACTTCTGTAGGAA
>CAZRMA010000093.1:0-11016 GCA_964600655.1 uncultured Ignavibacteriaceae bacterium | reverse complement strand
ACCTAAATATAGTGCTCAAATGTTCACTGCAATTATAGTGAACAAATGTTCACTTTTAAAGAGAAAAAAAAATTAAATTTTATGGCTAATAAAACTTGAATTCGTATGAAAAAGAAGCTTTAAATCTATTAATGTAAACTAATTGTACAATTTTTCGATAATTAAGTGACATAATTGTTAAAAATCCATTTGGGGTAGGTATTTATGTTGTAAGTGTAAGTTTAATTATCTATGTTGTTTTATTCTGCAATTTAATTAAGTTCTTTAATTTTATTTACTTACACTCAATTTTATCGAAGTATATTTTTGAATAATATGAAGTTAAACGAGATATATTTTATTTGTAACTGCTAGATTAATTTCATGACGAAATCAATCAGCACTTTTAGACATAATGATCATGAAGAAAAATCCTTCTATATTACTTATTGAGGAAGGTAAAAATACTTCCAATTTATATCAGAATATTTTTAAGAGATTGAATATTGAAAATGTTACCAGGATAAATAATCTTTTAGATATTTTGTCTGCCGTAAAAAATTCAAACCCGGACATTATTATTATTGATGTCAGTGGGCCTGACCTGAAAAGAGTTTTAACAATAATTGATGAAATTGAAAAGATTGACAATAAAATTCCAATTATTACAGTAAGTGTCACACTAGATTATGAAATTAAACGAAGGCTGCGCTCAAACCCAAATTCAGAGTCTTTTGTTAAACCGCTAGATATTATTCAATTTTCCGGAAGTATCTATAAATTACTTTCGGGCAAATCCCAATCACAGCTTGTTTCAATAGAGTTTTAATTACGTTACTTTTAAAATAATTTATAAATTAATTTTTCACTTATCCGTTATCATCAAATAAAAAAAATGACAAAAATTTAAATGAAATACTTTTCATATTTATTCTTATGTTTAATTACTTTTTTACTTTTCTCCTCTTTAACTGCTCAGAATAAAGAATGGGGATTGGAAGCAAGCATGCCCAATAAAATAAAAATCCCTGTATGGATTTCAGCAGACTCACTCCGCGATGTATTAGAATATGAAACTGTTGATGAGATTAAAGGAATTATCGTCGATCTGAATCGAGATAGTATTGATGATTATATATTCGAATTTTCTATGAATGTTTGCGGCTCAAATTGCCAGTATGATATTATTGATGGGAAAACACATCGCTCTTTAGGCTTAATTGGGGGAAGTGTAATTTACTTTAGAAAACAGTTTATCAATGGTTATCCTGTAATAAACCAATATGGACATAGCAGCTCTGACTCCGGGTATTGGTCAACTACAGTCTACAACGGAAATCAGTATGTTGGAGTAAATGATATTTGGATAAAGGGAGAAACGGTTGACAGTTTATTTAGTACGTTAAAAAATATTTCATTCGTTCCTCCAACCTCTTCAAACTAAATTTATTTAACAAAAGTATATAGTAATGTTAAAAATATTATTTATAGCTTCATTTGTATTAACAATAGTCATCGGTTGTAATAATGAAATTGTCACAGCTCCATTCAACTATGAAAGAGATACGCCAGTTTGGTTAAAAGCAAAAATTGATTCTATGTCAAATAATAAAGACTATTTCGGTACAAAGGTGTTTCGACATGAATGGAAATCAAATTTTATATTTTACATTTATATTCCTATAAACTCTTGTGCATATTGTGAAGTGTATGACCCAAATGGAAATAAAATTCATTTTACAGATGATGCAATGTTTCAAGATTACATCGATAATAGGAAAAATGAGATTTTAGTTTGGGAATGGAAGAAATGACATTATACATTATCATAAAATCAAACACTTACAGAATATTTTATTTTAGCTTTTATTAAAAAACATTTTCTAATTTATTTTAAAAGTTAGTATTATAGTATTAATCATATTTTTAAAAATATTGACTGATATGCGAGTATTAAAAAATCTTTTTGAACAAAATAAAAAATGGGCTAACAAGGTTAAGGAATCAGATCCCGATTTTTTCTTAAATCTCTCCAAGCAGCAAAATCCTCAGTATTTATGGATTGGCTGTTCCGACAGCCGCGTGCCTGCAAACCAAATCATAGATTTGCCGCCCGGTGAAGTTTTTGTTCATAGAAATATTGCCAATATTGTTGTACACACAGATTTGAATTGTTTGTCTGTCATTCAATTCGCTGTTGAAGTGTTAAAAGTAAAACACATTATTGTCTGCGGACATTATGGCTGCGGAGGTATTAAGGCCTCGATGGAAAATAAAGATCACGGATTGATTGACAACTGGCTGCAGAATATTAAAGATGTTTACCGTTATCATCAAATTCAAATTGATGCTATCGCAAATAAGAATGACAAATTAAACTTGCTTTGTGAGTTCAATGTAGTTGAACAAGTTGCAAATGTTTGCCACACCACAGTAGTTCAAAAAGCCTGGAAGAATAAACAAGATTTAACAGTTCACGGCTGGATATATAATATTGAAGATGGAATACTAAAAGATTTGGGGGTTTGTATTACGGGCGTAGAAGAGATGAATCAAATGCAGAAAACAAAATAAATTACTTTTCAACCAGAATAATAATTCTTTCCTGCTTGCTTAACCCACCTTGGTACGTCATCTATTTTTTGACGCAAAATTAAATTCAATTGCGCAGTATGATGCTGAACATGCCTCATGTTATAAAAAAGCAAATCAACAAAATTTAAATTGATCGAGCCATAAACAAATTGTTCTTTCTCTTTATCCTCATTCAAAGATATTATTGTATTTTTATACATCTTTCTACCAAATTCCAAATATTTAATAATCTCATCTTTTGTATAAACTCTTTCGGGCAAAATTCCTTCCGGGTCAAGTTCCGAAAGCGTAAACGGAAATGGAAGAGAAAATTTTTCTCCTGTCGCAGTTAAATAAAAATCTTACCAGAATAATGTATGATAAACTAAGTACCAATATTCAAGCTGTTCAGAACGATTGCCCCAAAGGTCTTCAGGACAATCATTCAGCATTTTCAAGCATATCAATAGCCGATCCAAACTGATTCCAGATTATCTCTTTAAGACTATTATCCATAAGCCTATATTTTTATTGTTCAATACAAATTTACTTACGTTTCTTTTTAGAAGCTTTTGAACCGCCGCCAAGTATAATACTCAAGCCAAATAAATAACCGAAATTATACCAGCCTCCATTATTATAAACTGCATAAATTGCAACCTTATCACTGAATAGTGAAATTATAAAACTAAAAGGTGCAATTATACCATGCCATAGTCCGTACCAAAACCCAACCGGTTCAATGTCTTTTGAATATTGAATTGGAATTGCATCAGCGCAGCCGCTTAAAAGCGTAATTGAGAAAGCTGCAATAATGATTTTTAGTACAGAAGCATTATGTATGAAAATGTCTTTCATAAACACCTCACTTTTTTTATCTGATAAAAGGAACTTTATTTTTCAAATATAATAGTAATTAACCTTGGCAACTTGTTTTCATCTTCTTTGTGCCACCATTCGTTTATCGCCAAAAGTTTCAAATTGTTTGTTGATGCAGCATTAATAAAATCGGAAATGTTATGAACATATGAGTTAATGTGAATTGTCTTACCTTCCTTTTCAAAACGTGCTTTCTTTCCTTGATACTGCCTGAATGGATGTAATTCGCTTACATAGATTTTTCCTCCACTCAATAATTTGCGTGATGCTTCAGAAAAAATAAAATTTAAATCATAAACATGTTCCAAAATTAAATTGCATGTGATTAATTCAGCTGACTGTATTTCATCCGGCCATTTTTTTGTAATATCTGCCGTTAGAAACTTTACATTGTTTGCTTGTATTTTTTCTTTAGCTTTGTTAATCATGCCTTCAGAAAAATCCACGGCAATAACATTTTCAGAAATTTGTGAAAATAATTTTGTGTTTTTTCCCGTACCGCAGCCGAATTCTAGAATAGTTTTGAAATGTAATTTCTCAAAATTTTCTTTAGTTACAATTTCATCAAGATCCCGCGTTAAGTTTTTGTCGGTATCATAAGAAATTGACCAAATGTTATACTCTTCTTGAATGCTCATGAAATGTTAATATAATTACTTCCAAAATCTTTATTTAAAAATTATCCTTTAAAATTTAAAGGAATAAATTTGTAGAGAAATTTGAACAATATATAAGGAAATGTATGATGAGAGACTTCCGAAAAATTACTTTAATGTCATTCTGAGTTTATCGAAGGATAATAAATTAACCAAACTTCACACTTCGACTGGCTCAGTGTGACAGTGTAATTTACTTAAAACTAATTTTTCAGAAGTCTCAAGAGAAAATAAAATGTAAAAAGATTAAGTATTATTAAAATACAATTCTGGGATTTACAAAGTGAATAAGTTTTCTGCCAATCATATAATTTTCGTAAATGCCTCTGAACTGTTCTTCGCCAGGTCCGTAAGCAAAAACACCAACCATGTTTCCTGTATGTCCTTTTGTTGTATACTTAAGTTCTAAATTTTTTCCGTTTTTTGTTCCGCCATTTATAGATAAGCCCCCGGTTTCATGATCGGCAGTAACTACAACTAATGTATTTCCATTATCTTCAGCAAAATCTAAAGCTGCATTTATTGCTGTATCAAAATCTTTTAATTCGGAAAGAATATATTCGGAATTATTTCCATGTCCTGCCCAATCAATTTGAGAACCTTCAATCATCAATACGAAACCGTTTTTATTTTGACTCAAATTAGATATAGCTATTTTTGTCAAATCACCAAGAGTATAATTTCTTTCCGAAGCTTTTGCAACTCCATCAGAATCAATTAAAGCATAAAATTTGCTTAATGGTTTTCTATCGATTATATCTTTTGCATTATTATAAAATTCATATCCTTCCGATTTAATTTTACTTCTTAAATCAATATTATCTTTACTTTTTCCGCCCTGGCTCTTTGGAATAAATAATTTTAAACCCCCGCCTATAACAACATCAACGCCATCATTAATATATTGAGATGCAATTACATCTTCTTTATTTCTATCGTTAATGTGTGAAAGAAAAGCAGCAGGTGTTGCGTTTGTAACAGTGCTGGTAACTACAACACCCGTAGATAAATTTTGTTCTTCTGCATATTCAAAAATTGACTTTAAGGAAGATTTGGTTTCCGGATCAACAGCTATCCAATGGTTATTTGTCCTATATCCAGTCGATATTGCTGTAGCACCGGCAGCAGAATCAGTGATTAACTTATCAGCACTTGCAGTTTCAGAAAATCCAATTGATTTAAATCTTTTAAATGCATCATTGTCTAACGAGATAACTGAAGCACTAACACAATTAACACCCATTCCATCTCCAATCATTATTATAATATTCTTAGGCCTTTTTTCCTGTGCATAGACAAGGCTAATAAAAGAAATTATAATAATTAAAACAGAACGAATTTTAATCACTATACTTCAATGCTCTTATTATCAACGTAAGTCAGCCAATTATGCGTGTCTTCTGTTTTTCCTGTTTGGATTGCAGTTATTTCATTAAATAATTTTAATGTTAATTCTCCGGCTTCACCATTATTAATAATCATTTCAAAATCTTTATATTGGAGCCAGCCAACAGAAGAAATAATTGCTGCTGTGCCTGTTCCAAAAATTTCCAGAACATTTCCTTTTTTGTATTCATCAACAATTTCATCAACACTTATTAATCGTTCGGTTACGTTCTCTCCCCACTCATTTAGGATTTGAATAATGGAATCACGGGTTACTCCGCGAAGTATGCTGCCGGTTAACATTGGGGTTGCAACTTCATCTTTAAAGCGTACGAAAATATTCATAGTCCCTACTTCTTCAATATATTTCTGCTCTATCGCATCGATCCAGAGTACCTGAGTGAATCCACGCTTCTTTGCTTCTTCAGCTGCGAGAAGACTGCCTGCATAATTGCCAGCAGTTTTGCATTCACCAATCCCTTTACGTACTGCTCTAACATATTCATCTTGAATTAATATTTTAACAGGCTTGAAACCTTCAGGATAATAAGCACCGACAGGAGATAACAGAATTATCATCTTATATTTCATCGACGGCCTTACTCCAAGGAACGGGTCCGATGCATACATAAATGGACGAATATATAATGATTCTCCTTCGCGTTCAGGAATCCAGTCTCTTTCAATCGAAATTAATTCAGTTAACGCTTTTATAAAAAATTCTTCATCAATTTCAGGCATGCACAATCTTTTTGCTGAGTTATTAAATCTTTTAATATTCTTTTCAGGCCGGAACATTACGAACTCACCATCAACAGTCTTAAATGCTTTCAAGCCTTCAAATATTGCCTGTCCATAATGAATAAACATCATCGCCGGATGAATTGATAAATTCTCCAATGGTTTTATTCTTGCATTGTGCCATCCCGTATTGGGAGCGTAATCCATTTCGAAAATGTGATCGGTAAAAAGTTTCCCGAATCCGGGGTTTTGGGGGATTGTGACTTTATCTGTTCTTTTTACTGTCTCAACTTTTATTTCTTGCATAGCGAACCTCTTAAATTTTCAATTTTTAATGTACTATATAAAGAATTTATAACTGAAAAGAAAAGTAAATTATAATTATCAAATTTTCTATATCCCGGATGGATATATTTAAAAAAAAGTAAGCCCGGTGGAGGGTTACCGGGCTTTAAGTGATCCACTAAAAAGTGATTAAATTAATGAATCCGACAGGAAAAATGTAGTACTATAATGCTTAAAAAACAATTTAAAATATAATTGAGTTGATCTTCATCAACTTTGAGCTGACTTATAAAACCACTTATATAAATTAAAGCTAAAAAATGAATTATTTTCTTCCTTTTATTAGAAAAACTCTTCAACACTTATTAAAAAACAAATTTTGAGATTGCATAATGAAATGTTAATTTATATCTAGTCATTCATCTTAGCAAGTTTTAATTCATTGTAATTAAAGAGGGCTCAAATCATATATGCCGGTATTCAAAAAAACCAAAACTTTAAAAAAAGAATTAAAACTGCTTGATGTATATGCAGTTGCAACCGGCACTACTTTAAGCGCTGGTTTATTTTTGCTTCCAGGATTAGCCGCCATGCAAGCAGGGCCTGCAATTGTATTGGCTTATATAATTGCGGCTGTTCCATTAATTCCTGCTATATTCAGTATAATTGAGCTAGCTACGGCTATGCCGCGTGCCGGTGGAATGTATTATTTTTTGGATCGAACATTAGGCCCCGCATTTGGAACAATCGGCGGTCTTGGAACATGGTTAGCTTTATTATTGAAAGTGGCCTTTGCTCTGATAGGAATAGGTGCTTATTTAGATCTTTTCTTTCCGAATATGCCTATAATTCCAATTGCAATTGCGATTTCAATTTTAATTGGAATTGTAAATTTATTTGGAAGCAAAAAAAGCGGAAGCTTTCAGGTATTTTTAGTTTTCGGATTATTAATTTTACTGATATTTTATGGCGTAGGCGGAATAGTTAATATTCGTCCTGATCATTTTAAAGGATTTTTTGATGTAGGTTTTTCTTCTATCCTATCTACTTCCGGTTTGGTGTATATTAGCTATGTAGGAATAACTAAAGTCGCTAGCTTATCTGAAGAAGTTCAAAACCCGGAGCGAAATATTCCTTTAGGGGTCTTCCTTTCTTTAATAACTACAACCATCATTTATGTAGTAGCAACAGTAATTATGGTTGGAGTTTTACCTTTGAATGAACTGAAAGGAAATTTAACTCCCGTGGCTTCGTCAGCAAAAGTATTTTACGGTGAAATTGGAGCCATCCTTCTGTCAGTTGCGGCTTTATTTGCTTTTATTTCTGTATCCAACGCAGGAACTTTAAGTGCTTCAAGATATCCGCTTGCAATGAGCCGTGACCATATTCTGCCCAAATATTTTCGTAAGCTTAACAAAAACAGAATTCCCGTTGTTGCAATAGCAGTTACTGTAGCAATGATAATTTTAGTTCTTTTATTTTTTGATCCAACAAGGATAGCAAAATTAGCAAGCTCATTTCAATTATTAATGTTTGCTCTGGCTTGTTTTGCAGTAATTGTTATGAGAGAAAGCCGCATACAATCTTATGACCCCGGCTATAAATCTCCGTTTTATCCATGGATGCAAATTTTAGGTATAGTTGCTCCCATGATTTTGATTTTTGAAATGGGCTGGGTACCAATTTTATTTACCGTAGGATTAGTTGTAGTGGGCCTGCTGTGGTATAAATTTTACGCAAAAGATAAAGTGATACGAAGCGGTGCAATTTTCCATGTGTTTGAAAGGCTTGGACAGCAAAGATACGAAGGCCTTGACAGCGAATTAAGAGGAATATTAAAAGAAAAGGGTTTACGCAAAGAAGATCCGTTTGATAAAATTGTAACACGAAGCCTTACTATGGATTTAAATGAAAAATCAGAATTTGAAGATGTAGTAGAATCTGTTTCCGATCTATTATCTAAAGTAATTCCGTTTAATCCGAAAGAAATCTCTGCTCAAATTATGGAAGGCACAAGAATCGGGGCAACACCAGTAACACATGGAGTAGCACTTCCACACTTTAGAACACCAGGCATTAAAGAAGCAGTTATGGTATTAGTGCGATCGATTCCAGGAATAAATATTAAAATTTATAATCCATTAACTCAGCAGGAAGAAAATACTGAAATTGTAAATGCAATTTTCTTTTTAATTAGCCCTGAAGACAATCCTTCACAGCATTTAAGAATATTAGCTCAAGTTGCAGGAAGAGTTGATGATGAAGAATTTATGCAGGAATGGTATGATGCAAAAGATGAACAAGAATTAAAAGAAACACTCTTACATAACGAAAGATTTATCTCTATAGTTATCGATAAAAATAATAATTCTTCACAATTAGCTGATAAAGCATTAAAGGAAGTTTCTCTGCCGAAAGATTCGCTTGTTGCATTAATAAATAGGGATGGAAACATGTTAATCCCTAAAGGAGATACCATCTTAAAATTAAATGACAGGCTAACTATAATTGGTAACCCTAAAAGCGTTAATGAGATAAGAAAAACTTTTTCGTTAGAGTGAATTTAATGAATAGAACAAAACTGATAGCGCAGCTAATATTAAACCGATTCCAATAAAAATTTTAAGCAGCTTTTCATTTAACTTTAATCCAAAAAAATTACCTGTAAATGCGCCAATAACAAATCCAGCAATAATTGGTGCGGCAAAATCAAAATGAATATTACCAAGAAGATAATGACTTATTGTGCCGGTAAAACTGGTAAACATAATCATAAACAATGCTGTTGCAGTAGCAATTATTGGGTTCAAATTAAATACATTTACCATAATCGGTGTTTTCATAAATCCCCCGCCTATTCCTAAAAAGCCCGCTATGGTGCCTGAAATAATTCCAAATATGGAACTTAAAAGTACACTTATTTTATATGCGCCGTACTTTGTTCGACGAATAATTGCAGGCCCAATTGAATTTAATTTGTGAAAAACAGATTGTCTTCTTTTTACATGATGCACAGGTTTTGAATTTTTAATATTAAAAATCCCTATAGTACAAATGATTATTGAAAATACTATCTCTACCATTCTTAGAGGCAAAACTGTAGTCAGCATAGCACCTATAACAGTCCCTATCATAGTAGGTATTTCCAGAATTAATGCTGCTTGATAGTCAACCTTTTGTTTTTTGATGTTAAAATATGAAGAAATGACTGCTGCAGGGAAAAGTGCAAATATAACTGAACCAACTGCCATATTGATCGGGACATTAAAAAAGATCATAAGAATTGGAATCATAAATACTCCGCCCCCAAACCCAACCATCGTTCCAAATGAACTTACTAACGCAGAGACAACAATTAATAATATAATGTGAATAAAATCCATCACCTGAAAAATAAAGGTTTATTAATTAAAATAGGATTAAAATCGATCCTCCCCATATTATTTTCAGTTATTAAATTCCAGATTGAAACTGAATATGATAAAAGGCACTTACCAGTTAAAGCAATTGAATAAAGGGTAGTTTAAAATAATTTGAATAAATGAAAGTGTCAAAATATGCTGATAATAAATTGACTTTATGGCTTCAAGATTTGCTATTTTTAGTCGCTACAAAATATGGACTTTTAAAGAATTCGCATTTCATACAATTAACTAATTTCGAAGCAAATGTACCCTGAACCAGCCCTCCGCAGAAAGTTCCAGCAACCATTGCACAGTTTTTACCATTATTCGGGAAAACCGGGCAAACTCCAAATTCTTTTACATTTATTCCGCCTGGCTCTCTGCCGCACTTTTTGAATTCCCAACAATTCATTTTATTCTCCTTTCTTAAATGATCATTAGAATAGCTAATTTATTATCGGAAGAAGCGGGAATTAATTTATTAGAAATTTCATTTTTTTGTAAAAAAATTAAATATCCAATATATAAGGAGAGGAAAACTTATCCACTAAAAATAGAATAGTTTTTATCAAAGGTATTGTATTATTTTTAAGTTTAATTAATTCAATTTATTTATAATCAATTTCTATCAGGATAAAAATATTATTTCATTGGAACATTTAACGACGAATTTTATCTAATAAATGTTAATTGATGAACAATAAATCAACAAAATTTTTCTAAAAAAACAATTATAAAAGTTTGATACAGTTATTTTACTCATTCGGAAATACTTATGGAAGAAAATAATTTGATTCTAAATAAAAACATTTTTATAGCAATAATTGCCTTAGTTGTAATTTTCATTTTCGATACTTTCACACCGAAAGGTCATTTAGATTGGGTCTTTTACATCATACTATTATTATATCTTTCTATTCGAATCAACAAAGCACAAATTATGTTTGTTGGGATAGCAAGCATAATTTTTCTTTTTTTGGGATTCTTTCTTTCACCTGAAGGTATTGATTTCAATTTTGCGTTGTACAACCGATTTGTTGGATCAGTCATTTTGTCTATAATTATTTGGGTTTCTATGAGATTGAAAAGAGATAATGAAAAGATTTTAGAAT
>CAZRMA010000092.1:0-11104 GCA_964600655.1 uncultured Ignavibacteriaceae bacterium | reverse complement strand
TCCCTTTCAGCAATTGATATGGCTTCCTTAGTCCTGCCCGGACGCAATAGATAAACTTCAAAGCCCGATGCATTGCTAGGTTTTTTAGGAGTAGAATTGCAATGGATGGAAATAAATAATTTTCCATCTTTTTCATTTGCTATTTGTCCCCGCTTGTACAGTTCAACAAATTTGTCATCTTTCCTGGTATAAACTACTTTAACATCTTTCATGTTTTTTTCAATAAGCTTTCCAAGTTTTAAAGTAATTCCAAGATTTATATCTTTTTCTCTAACTCCATTTACACCTATTGCGCCGTAATCATGTCCGCCATGCCCCGCATCAAGAACGATAACATCAAAATCCCATTTCTGTTTGTTTTTTTCTTTGTCATTATTATTGGAAAACACTTTATTATGAAGTGTAATCAAAATATCATTACTTCCGGAAGCGTTTATAACTTCGCTTGTAGAATATTCTTGACCTAGTTTTATATTAAAGATGACATCCGGATTAACGTTACTTACATTTATTTCCTTGATTAATCCTTCATCTTTAGCTTGATTTAAAGCGTTAACATCAGCACTGCAATTTTTCAATATGATAGTTAAAACTCCGTTTTTGTATGAGCTGTTGTATGTGGATATTTTTTTATTGCATTTTAACCGAATTAAAGTTCCATTTGCTTTTTCATCTAAAGTCAGGTGGGTAATATCATAACTATTTGAGGGAGGATTTTCTTCAGTAATCTCCGGTTCTATTTTGGTGTTATCTTCAGCTGATTCAATATGATTTTCTATTTCGGGAGCTAATGCTCTGCCTAAAATTAATCTATTTGGTCCGTTAAAAATTACCTGCCTACCCAATGCTTCCTGAATTATCTCCAAGGAGTAAAACATAGGAATGTAGATTTCATTATTACTTGAAAAAGTATTTGTCGGAATTTGTAAAGATTTTGTTCGATTGGAATTTGTATCTAATAACACATAAAAAGGATTTTCATCCGTTATTACTAAAGTTTTCCTATCAAAATTAATGGTAATTTTTTTGGTAGCTGAATTAAAATCATAATTTTCAGAGAGAGCATCAGCAAATTGAGAGATTGAAAAATAAATTATTCCATCTTTATTTTTGGCTGAAATATAGTTGCTGCCTATGGCTGTTATTACTTCCAGCCTTGTAATTGATTGCCCAAATAATTCAAAAACACAAAAAAGTAAAAAGAAAAGAATTTTATTCAATCTGATCATTAGAAACTTATCCAATAAAAGGAATCATAAAACCAGACTTAGTTTTATATGCCTTAAATTCCTCGCTGAAATGTTTTAAAAGCAGTTTATCCTCAAGCGAAGCTCTTAAAATTATAAACGGAATTTGTAAAACTGCAATTGGTAAAATAATATAACTCATAACTGCAAAGCCAGCTCCTAGATCCATTAATATTTGAGAAATATATTGTGGATGCCTTACAAATTTAAACGGCCCTTTAACAACCAGCTTGTGATTTTTGAAAATAACAATTTCTTGAGAGTAATTCTCCCCCAAAGATTTGTATGCCCAAACTTGAATCCAGGAAAATACCAAGTAGACAGCAAGTCCAATCAGTCTCAATGTATGATTTTCCGGAGTATAATTAAATGTTCCCAATTGAAAAACACCAAGTACCAATCCAATTAAAGTTAATGTTGCTAATACCAAAGGATATTTTTGCAAGTAGGTTTTAGGCTTATCTTTTGCGGCTCCAACCATTGAACGAAGGCCTTTTTTTGCCCCTGATACATTTGCTCCGAAGGTGGCAATTAAATTTAATCCCGCAATAATATTTATTGGATCCATGTTTTTAAATTAAGTAATATTAAAATAAATCGTGACCATATAAGATAATCATTTAATTAAATCTTATGGAGATGAATGAGATAAAAATTCAGTGAAATGATAACTTTGAACAAACTTGTTGAATAAAAGAAATGATTTTTCATTGCGTTGATTCACTGAAAGAAATTTACCCAATATCCTTCCCGTGTTTTTTCATTATTGCTTCCCATTCTTCAATGCTTAATTGCTCGGACTCATCAATTAACATAATCGGAATATCATCTTCAATCCTATAACGCCGTCTTGTATCTTTATCCGTTGAAACCAAAGTATTTCCTTCTAGTACTAAGTCCGCTTTTGTTTCCGGACAGCAAAGAATTTCTAACAAATCTTTACTAATCATTTTTTATTGCTCCTATATAAACAGACTGATTTCGATAATTTAAAATTGTTACAAAAGATTTTTTTTAATGATTGACAAATCAAATATATAAAAATTACAGGTTATTTTAACTGCATATCATAATTTCAACCTGTTAGATTAAGAAGTTTTGATGTAATTTTGGTTTAATAATAAAACTTTTATTTCAAAAAGTGGGAGGATTTTTTGAATAAAATAGGCGTATTTTGTGGTTCGAATTTAGGCAAAAACAGCATATTCATTTCAGCAGCAAAAGAACTTGCGAAGGTTTTAGTTAACAATAATTTATCATTAGTCTATGGCGGCGGAAGACTTGGTCTGATGGGAGAGATTGCAGATCAAATGCTGCAAATGAATGGAAAAGTGACTGGGGTAATCCCAAAAACTTTAGTGGAAAAAGAGCGTGCTCACTTAGGCATTCGTGATTTAAGGATTGTTGATTCAATGCATGAAAGAAAAGCATTGATGGCAGAATTATCCGACGGCTTTATCGCAATGCCCGGCGGCATTGGTACGTTAGATGAATTTTTTGAAATTTGGACTTGGGCACAAATAGGCTTGCATAAAAAACCCTGTGCAATCTTAAATATTAATAATTACTTTGATGACTTGATTAAATTTCTTAATAAAGCAGTAGACGAAAAATTTTTACTGCCGGTCTTTAGAGAAATGATTTTAATTGAAGATAACCCGAGTGTTTTGATAAACAGAATGAAAAATTATGAGGCTCCTGACAGAACTATTTAGATTATTTCTTACTAGCTTTCTTAAATTTAGAGCAGCTTTCCACATGATCATTAACCATACCTACCGCCTGCATAAATGCATAGCAAATAGTTGATCCTACAAATTTAAACCCTCTCTTTTTCAAATCTTTGCTCATGTCATCAGATTCTTTCGTTTTAGCCGGAACCTCTCTCAAACTTTTAAATGAATTTACTCTTGGTTTTCCGCCAACAAACTGCCAAATGTATTTATCAAAACTTCCAAATTCCTTTTGAACTTCCAGAAACGATTTGGCATTTTGAACGGCAGCATTAACCTTTAATTTATTTCTAATTATGCCAGCATTATCTAAAAGTTGGTCAATTTTATCCTGGTTATAATTCGAAATTTTTATTGCGTTAAAATCATCAAAAGCCTTTCTGTAATTTTCTCTTTTCTTTAGGATGGTTATCCAGCTTAAGCCCGCTTGCACGCCTTCCAAAAGAAGCATTTCAAAAAGTTTTTTATCATCATGCACCGGCACTCCCCATTCTTTGTCATGATAATCAATGTATAAAGGGTCATTAGTTGCCCAGCCGCATCTATTTTTTTGTATTGTAGTCATTTTGTTTTAATGATTGTTGAAGATAAATATTTCATATCAAATTTAAATTATTAATAATTCATAAAATCTTTTGTATTTTACATTGAATGTATCTTGTAATTATTTTAAAATGAACGATCCGAATTTGAAAAGCAAGAATTTGTGCCGAACACTTTTCTTAAAAATATTTTCAAATTTGTAAAATAATATTTGATTTTTAATAATAATTTATTTCCTCATTAAATGCCGGATAAATTGATCAAATTTAAATATTTAGTTAGGAAGCATTTCAATATCAGACTAATTGCCGGATTAATTATGTTCATTGCAGTTCATGCCTCACTTTTTGCAGAAGAAGGGGATTTTAAATTTGATAGAATTTCTACAGAAGACGGCCTTTCACAGAGTACTGTATTTTGTATTACACAAGATAGCAAAGGATTTATCTGGATTGGAACGCAAGGTGGTTTAAATAAATACGACGGCTACAACTTTACGGTTTACAAATATAATCCATTCGATTCTACTTCACTTTCAGACAATTGGGTTCAGGCAATCATTGAAGATACTTCCGGCAACTTATGGATTGGTACACACAGTGGGGGAATTTATTTCTTTGATAGAGATAAAAATATTTTTACCGATTACCGGAATGACCCGAGTAATGATAACAGCCTAATCAATAATCGTGTCTGGGCTTTACATCAGGATAAAAATGGCTATTTATGGATCGGAACAAGTGGAGGATTAGATAAGTTTGATATTAAAAATAAGACTTTTACTCATTTTACTCACAATCCAAACGATCCAAATAGTTTAAGCAATAATGCAGTCAATGCAATCTATGAAGATGAAGATGGTATTATGTGGTTTGGGACCTGGGGCGGCGGATTAGTTAGGTTTGACCGGCAGAACAACTCTTTTAAGAATTATATGTTCGAAAGCGGTAATTCCTATCATCGTGATTCAAGAATTAAGGCCATTATAGAAGATAAGGTAGACGGCCAATTATGGTTAGGCTCAATTAGAGAAGGCTTGATTCGATTCAACAAAAAAGACGGCTCTTACATTCAATATTTACATGATCCAAATGATAACAATACTATTAGTCACAGCTCAATTATTTCTTTAGTTCAAGATAAAACAGGAAAAATTTGGGCAGGTACTTACGATGGCGGCTTAAGCAGATTTAATAGAAAAACCCAAACATTTACAAATTTTCATCATGATCCCAAAAAAGAATTAACAATTAATGATGATTGGATACAGGCATTATATGAAGACAAGTCTGGTGTGTTATGGATAGGAACATCTGACGGAGTAAATAAGTACATTGCTAGCAAACAAAATTTTAAAAATATTCAAAATAATCCTAATGACCCGAACAGTATAATTTCCAATGATATAAATTCCGTCTACGAGGCAAAGAATGGAATTATATGGATTGGAACTTGGAATAGCGGACTAGTTAAGTATGATCGTGTTAAAAATACTTTTAAAACATACAAAAATATTCCTCATGATTATAACAGTTTATCAAGTAATATTGTTTTACATACAATTGAAGACAATAAGGGAAATTTGTGGGTAGCAACCGCTGCCGGGCTTGATAAATTTGATAGGGCAAAAGAAATTTTTCATAACTTTTATTGGGTCTCCAGTGATCCAAATAGTTTAAGCTTTAATAACATCTCCGCTATATTCCAGGACAGCTATGGTGTTCTATGGGTTGGCACCTGGGGCGGTGGATTAAATCGTAAAGCTATTAGCAGGGATACATTCACTCATTATCATTATATCCAATCCGATTCTTCCAGCCTAAGCGATGAACTTATAACCTGCTTTTACGAGGATCGTGAGAAAAATTTATATGTAGGAACCAATGCAGGCGGGTTAAATCTCTATTTAAAAAACGCAGATAAATTTAAAAGATTTGAGTATAACCCTGATAACTCATTTTCATTAAGCAGCAATACCATAAATTGTATATATGAAGATAAAACCGGAATGATGTGGATTGGAACTTTAGGCGGCGGATTAAATCAATTCGACAGGAAGAAAAATAAGTTTTATCATTTTAGCGAATTACAGGGCTTGCCGGACAATTCAATTTTTGGAATTATAGAAGATGACCATAATCATCTTTGGTTAAGTACTGGGAAAGGACTTTCGAAATTCGATCTTGAAACTAAAAAGTTTATTAATTTTGATGCAAAAGACGGTTTAGGCAGTGAAGAATTTAGTCTTGCCGCTGCAAAATTAAGAAATGGAAATATTATTCTTGGCGGCAACACAGGAATAACTATATTTAACCCTGACAGCATTTATATTAATAAATTCAACTCACCTGTAATTATAAATTCCTTTAAAGTTTTTGACAAAGAAATCAAATTCAATAAAGAGATAACAGATGTTAAATCTATTGTACTTAATTATAACCAAAATGTATTTTCAATTCAGTATGCCGCTTTGGACTTTATTAGGCCTGATAAAATTCAGTACCAGTATATGCTCGAAGGTTTTGATAAAAGTTGGATAAATGCAGGCGGAAGACGAGTAGCCTATTATACAAACCTTGATCCAGGGAGGTACAAGTTTAGGATAAGAGCTAATAACGGAATTGATAACTGGGTTGAAAAAACATCTTCATTGAACATTAGAATAATTCCTCCCTTCTGGTTAACATGGTGGTTTATAATTTTGTGCATACTGCTGGTATTTGCTGTTGTATTTATAATTTTTCGTTACAGATTAAATAGACTTCTCGAAATGGAACGGCTTCGTACGCGTTTAGCAGCTGATTTACATGACGAAATTGCGTCCAACTTAAGCAGTATCGCTATGTTCAGTAAAATAATTCAAGATGAATCTGATGGATTTACCAAAGCTACAACAGCAATGCCGCAACTACTTGGTAGAATTATTTCTCTCTCTCAGGAATCAGTAGTGGCAATTCGTGATATAATTTGGGCAATTGACCCTAAAACCGAAACAATCCATAATCTTTTGTTAAGAATACGTGATGCTTGTATAAGCACATGCCGGGCAAAAAGTATTTCATTTAAATTTATACTACCGGAAAAAGAATTATTGCCCTCGGAAAACCTTTCTCCTGAGCAGCGTAAAAATCTGTGGCTTTTGCTAAAGGAAGGTATAAACAATGCCGTTAAACACTCACAAGCAAACGAAATTTCACTTGCTGTAACTTATAACGGCGGACATCTAAAGGTTATAATTAAAGATAACGGCGTAGGCTATAATACGTCAGCACATTATGAAGGAAAAGGCCTTACAACAATGAGGAAAAGAGTTGATGATTTACGTGGCAGATTAGATGTAATTTCAACGTTAAATGAGGGAACTTTAATTACTATCATTCTTAATATATAATTATAGAACAAATGGTCTATTGAAGGACAATAGTATTATGCTAATATTCAGGATGTGGAATTATCAAAAATAAAAACAAACATAAAATGCCAATAGCTGTTGCAATTGTAGATGATAATAAAGATTTAAGGATGGGAACTTCCTATGTGCTTAGTTCATCGCCGTCTTTTAAGGTGGTGGGAACGTATGAATCAGCAGAAGGATTAATTGACGCTTTTGATGACATTGTTCCGGATGTAGTATTAATGGATATTGAACTTCCTGGAATGAATGGAATTGAAGCAACTGACATTCTTAAAAAACAGCATCAGCATGTACAAATTGTAATTCTATCAGTTTTTGAAGATGATGAAAACGTGTTTCAAGCCATTTGTGCTGGCGCCTGCGGTTATGTAGCTAAACCGGTAATGCCTGCGCAAGTTACTGACATGGTGGAACAAGCATTTGGCGGTGCTTCACCAATGTCACCTCATATCGCAAGAAAAGTTCTGGAAATGTTCAAACATCATCTGCCACCACCAAAAGCAGATTATAATCTTACTGAACGCGAACTAGAAGTGCTAGATTACCTTACCAGGGGGTACGATAATAAGATGATTGCCGAAAAATTATTTTTAAGCACTTACACTGTCCGCGCGCATATAAGAAATATTTATGATAAGCTGCATGTGCATTCCAAATCTCAAGCAGTAGCCAAAGCTTTAAAAGAACGTGTAACATCCAAAAGATAATAGTATTATTATTTTTTAATCTCTTCTTATAATTAGGTAGTCTATTCTATCTATAAAAAATCACATTACCTGTTAAAATAAGTTAAATAATAGTGCAGACTATCTATTTTTAACTTCGCATCCTTAGCTTAATTTTGATCATCCAAAAAAACTTTTCCTGGCGCTAATTTATATAATAGTAAAGCTAATTAGTCATAATCACTAAGTGATTATAGTACAAAATAAAAAGGATAACAGTGATGTATGAATTAAGAAAAGCAATTCGAATTAAAGAGATTGATAGACCCGCAGAAGCGATAAGATCTCTTAAACAAACTTTAATATGGTATGGTTTAGGCGCCTTAACTTATACCATTCTAGCCTTAATATATTTTAACAAATAATTTTTTTACAGGATGTTATATGAAAAAACTTTTAAAAGTACTTGGAATAATTGTTTCCATAATTGTCTTAGGATTAATCGGGGCTTTAATTTATTTTAATAATACTTATCCAAAGGTCAATCCGCCTAAAAATATTAAAATAATTGCAACACCGGAAAAAATAGCAAGAGGTGAATATTTAGCAAATCATGTAGCACTTTGTACGGATTGCCATTCAACAAGAGATTGGATGCGGTTTGCGGGTCCTGTTGTTAGCGGAACCGAAGGTAAAGGTGGGGAAAGGTTTGATGAATCCATGGGCTTCCCTGGAACCATCTATGCAAAGAATATAACACCTGCAGCCATAGGTAATTGGACAGATGGTGACTTACTAAGGGCGATAACCATGGGTGTGAATAAAAAGAACGAAGCACTTTTCCCAATGATGCCTTATATGAATTTTAATCATCTTTCACAATATGATTTGGAATCAATCATTTCATATATCAAAACATTAAAACCAATTAAAAATGAAGTGCCTGATTCAAAACTAAATTTTCCAGTTAATTTGATAATAAAAACACTACCGTTACAAACATATAATGCGCCACAACCAGTTGACAAAAACAATCCGGTTGAATATGGAAAATATTTAGTAACCTTAGCTTCTTGTGGTGATTGTCATACAAAATCAGAAAAAGGTACTCCAATAAAAGGAATGGAATTCGCAGGCGGACATGAATGGAATTTACCAAGCGGTATTTTAAGAACCGCCAATATAACTCCGGATGTGGAAACCGGAATCGGAGCTTGGTCAAAAGAGGCTTTCATTGCTCGGTTTAAGTCGTTTGATTCCGATAGCGCAAAACACATTCCAGCAAATGCTTATAAAGAGTATAATACTGTTATGCCCTGGACACTTTTTGCGGGAATGACTGAAGAAGATCTCGGCGACGTTTATGAATATTTAAGAACTGTTAAACCTGTAAAAAATAGAGTAGAAAAATTTACCCCGGCTAAAAATCAATTTGCAAATGCAAAATAAGGTTCAGGATAGAAAATAAAAACAATTTTATTTTGTTGGGATAGTTAATTATAGAATATTTATTTTATAATCTAATTATCCCTTTTTTATTTTGAAGGAGCAATATGTATTACGATCAATTTATAGTTAAGCCGGATTCAAAGATTCTTCTTTCAAACCTGCCTACAACTTATGATTCAGATTCAATCAAAAAGAAAGAAGCAAAAAAGCTTGTAAAGAAAAACATTAAAAAACTTTCTGAACTTCAGGATAAGTTGTACGCCGATAATAAATATTCGATGCTTATTATTTTTCAAGCTATGGATGCTGCAGGAAAAGACGGAACAATAAAACATGTTATGAGCGGATTGAATCCGCAAGGCACCCAGGTATTCAGCTTTAAGCAGCCCTCTCAGGAAGAACTTGATCATGGATTTCTATGGAGAATAAATAAAGCCTTGCCTGAAAGAGGCAGAATTGGAATTTTTAACCGATCACACTATGAAGAAGTTTTGGTTGTAAGGGTTCACGATTTACTTCAGTATCAAAAAATTCCCCAGGAATTAATTAGCAAAAATATTTGGCAAAGGCGTTTTGATGAGATAAACAATTTTGAAAAATATCTTCATAACAATGGGACGATTATTTTAAAGTTTTTTCTTCATGTTTCGAAGGAAGAGCAAAAGGAAAGATTCTTAGATAGGATAGATGATGAATCTAAAAATTGGAAGTTCTCTGAAGGTGATATAAAGGAGAGAGCTTTCTGGGATGAATATCAAAAATGTTACCAGGAAGCAATTAGTGCAACAAGTAAGAAGCACGCCCCATGGTTCGTAATTCCCGCTGATAAAAAATGGTTCATGCGTTTAGCTGTGTCTGATATTATTACTGAAACTATGGTAAGATTGAAAATTGACTATCCCAAATTATCGGAAGAACAATTGAACAACCTTGAAAAGTATAAAAATATTTTAACGGACGAAAAATAAAAACGTTTGTTAAAAAGTATTTTTAAGTAACTTAGATTATTTAATCTTATTTATATAATTCATAAATGCAATACAAATACCAGCCTGCCGCCCACATGAATTGAGGTTTATCAATTTTCCCATACTCTTTTGGATTATTAAAATTACTGTCTCGGTACTCATACATTGCCGGTTGTCCATTTGGACTATTTATTATTCCGTCTAAAGTCATTGTTCTTTTTATAAAATTAATTGCTTTTTCTTTTTGTCCGGTCTTAATTAAATCCAAAGCATACCAAGCGTTACCATGCATCCAAATTCCCCCATTAGCATATTTAAATGGTTCGCCCGCTTCATTACCAGCAAATTTTAGTTTATCAATCAGCTTGTTAAAATCCATTGGAAATAAAGTATAAATGCCCAGCTTTTCATCTAATAATTTTTCTTCTGCTGTTTTAATAAGTTCATTGCTTCTTTCGGGATTTAAAAGATTAAAATAAACTGCAAGCAGTGAGCCCATATAATAATGTTTATCAATACTGCCATCTTCATAATAATTTATAATATATTTTTGATCGTCACTCCATAATTTTTTATTGAGTGTTTGCTGCATTTCGTCTGCAAGGTTTGTGTAATAAGAAAAATCAATTTTCTTGTTTAACGTTTTAGATATTTCAACGAAATCTTTAAGCGATTTAATTGAAAGAATTGTCATGTAAGCTCTAGGGCCAAAGTTATGGCCAATGTCCCACCAATCAGGCCTGTATGCCCAAATTATTCCATCTTTTTCATTCTTTAATGTTTCACTGATACTTTTTTGAATATAAGGATAAAGCATATTTAAAAATGTTTTATCATTAGAATGCTTTAAATAACTGGCTGAAAGAATTGTGAACCAAAAATGATTCCAATTATCCGGAGTTGCGTATTCGGTTCTGAAGGTTGAATCCTTCCAATAATATGCATGCGGAATAATTTTGTTTGAATCAGCATGATCAATTATAAACTGCAAATTATTTTTAACTCTTTCCAAATCAAAATTAACAGCTGCTAAATCTGTAAGTAAAACATCATGAGTAAAATAAAAATTATATTCTGCAGGACA
>CAZRMA010000091.1:0-11173 GCA_964600655.1 uncultured Ignavibacteriaceae bacterium | reverse complement strand
ATCGGGTAAAAATGTTGGGTGGTTTGCAATTGGGCTATCAATTTTTGCCACAAATATCTCGAGTGAACATTTCATAGGATTAGCAGGATCAGGGGCAACAAGGGGCCTTGCTGTTGCTCAGTTTGAATTGATGGCTATTTTTATTTTGATTTTGCTCGGCTGGTTTATTGCTCCAATATATTTAAAATCCGGCGCAGCAACAGTGCCTGAAATTATAGAAAAAAGATTTGATGCTAGAAGCAGAAAATTTTTGTCGGGTTTATCAATTGCTATTTATATAATAACAAAAATTACAGTAACTCTTTTAGCAGGTGGGATTTTATTTTATAAAATATTTGGTTTAAGTATTTATACTTCAGCCATAATTATAGTGTTGATAACCGGCGTTTATAGTGTTATTGGCGGAGCAACTGCTGTTGTTAAAACGCAAGTAATACAGGCGGTTATATTAATAGTCGGTGCGGTAACGCTAACAATTTTTGGTCTATATGCAGTTGGCGGATATTCAGGTCTTCGGGCCAATTTACCATCGGAATACTTCAGCATGTTTAAACCCGCTACCGATCAGGATTTTCCCTGGACGGGTATAATTTTTGGTGCGCCAATAATTGCATTCTGGTATTGGTGTACAGATCAATATATCGTTCAAAGATTGCTTGGGGCAAAATCAATTGATGATGCCCGCAGAGGATCATTATTTGCAGCTCTTTTGAAAATCCTACCCTTATTTATTTTAGTGCTTCCAGGTTTAATTGCATTTGCTCTTTTCCCAGGAATAAAAGGAGACGAAGCTTATCCTGTTTTGCTGGCAAGCAATATATTACCTATAGGGATTAAAGGCCTTGTGGTTGCCGGTTTGTTGTCAGCTATTATGTCTTCTCTCTCAGCAGTTTTTAATACTACATCAACACTTTTTGTAAATGACTTTTATCTTCCAAATCATAAATCTGCAAGCGATAGGAAATTAGTTTTGATTGGTAGATTATCCACAACAGTAATAGTGATTACTGCAATACTTTGTGTTCCACTGGTAAAATTAATTAGCACACAGATGTATTTGTTTCTACAAAGTGTTCAGGGATTTATAAGCCCGCCAATTACAGCGGTATTTATTTTCGGCCTCTTGTTTAAAAAGATAAATAGTAAAGCTGCTTTCTGGACTTTAATACTTGGTGAGTTAATCGGGCTTAGTAGATTATTGTCAGATTTGCTTGTAAACATTGGATATACTTCGAATACCATTTTAATAGCATATTCGAGTATAAACTTTTTGCACTTTGCAATATTGTTGTTTGTTATCAGTTCAGTGTTATTATTTTCGATTAGTTATGCATCAGAAGCAATTCCTAAAATAGGCGGCTTACAATATTCTTTGAAGGAGAGTTTTTCAGAATTTATGATTGATTTCCCGGCATTCAATAGAGTAAGAGCCTATAGAACAAATTTACTTATGTCTGGATTCATACTTCTTTTAATTTTTGGAGTTTGGAGCCTATGGAGTTGAAATTATTTAAATCTTTTTTGGATAAATAACATAGATCGATCGAAGTATGAGAAATAAAATAAATGATCGGTTTAATTCTTTAATAAACTAACATGAGAGGAAAATCATGAAAAAAATTCTGCTACCAGTATTTTTGCTGTTGTTCTCTTTTTCTTTTGTTGCATATGGACAATTGATTGAGAGTTTTGATGCAGTGGCTAACGATTCAACTTTTCAAAATAATGTTGAGAATCAGTCTTCTATAATGACAACGTCGGATGAAACGAGTGATAAAGTTGAAGGAGTAGCTTCATTGAGGATAAAAGCTTCAGTTGGCTCTCTCCATGATTGGGGAAGTTATGCTCAGCTTATTAAAAGAGTTCCTGACGGACAGGAACTTATGAATTGGGAAACAAGTGATTCCTTAAGTTTATGGATTAAGGTAGTGAACGCTCCAGCCATTCCAGCATCAGTAGTTTTTAGAATTCACATAGCAGATAAGCCTACAGAAGCTGATCCAATTGAGGAATATATCTATGAAAATGCAACTATACTTGATTCAACCTCAGATTGGGTTCAGTTAAAAGTCCCATTATATCAAAGGCCAAGTGACTCAAGCCTTACACCTAATGATCAAGGTTTTGTTATTTTCCCGCACTCATGGGGCGGTGGAACTTATAACAATGAAAAATTAGACTATGATAAAATCATAGGATATAATATTTCATTTATTACAACTTCAAATGCTGCAGATTCTATTGAATATTTGGTAGATGATTTTGAAAGAACAGGTAGTAAAGCAATTCCAGCAATTATTTTTAATGGAATGGCTGTCCCAAATGGATTGGGTCAATTTGATTGGGGTGGTTCTTCACTTCAATTAGTTGAAAAAGCTGGCGTTAACCCTGTAACCAATGCATTAAAATGGACATTAGGCGAAACTTGGTCAGGCTCCGGTTGGAACATTGATCCTCCGTTTATGCTTGCAGGTGCCTGGCAGCAAGATAGCCTTAGCTTTGATTTAAAAGCTGAAAGCGGGGTTCTTCCCATTCGAGTTCAATTTGAAGATGGTACGGCAAAGGTAGGAAAAGTATTCCAGCCTACGGATGATGATGCATGGCATCATTATGCTATTGCTTTAAAAGATTTAGTTCCTCAGGATGGAACAACTGGATTCGATTCATCCAAAGTTACAGTATTTCAAATTCTTGCTGAAGGAAATGCTGTAAGTGGTAAAGTTCTTTATTTGGATAACATTTGGACAGGCAGTCCGGAATTTGATGTTATTCCACCGGTTGCAGTTGAAAATGCAGCTGTAGTAGCAGGAACATATACTAATTTAATTACCTGGACTGATGTGCCTGGCGAATCCGGTGAAAAATATACTGTTTATGCAAGTAAAGATCCTATTACAGATATATCTGCACCGGGTGTAATGGTAGCAGCCTTAAATATTGCAGAAGATGTTCAAGCTGCAGATCATGTATTAATTTCTCCATTAACAGACGGTGATGTTACATATTACTATGCCGTTAAATGTACAGATAAAGCAGGCAATCCTGGTCCTATTGCATCTGCAGGACAAGTTACAAATACAGCTCAGGGTGTTTCAATAATAAATTGGGGCGCACCTGCTAACTTTGCTGCTGATGGTGATCTAACTGATTGGGCAGGGATCAAACCATTCCGTATGTTTCAAAGTGATGGTTCCGGAACAGTTGTAACAAACACCAAAATTGATAATGATGATGATTGTTCGGGTGAAGCATTTTTAGCTATGTCCAGTGATTATTTATATGTTGCTTTTAATATTAATGACGATATAATCAGTCCTGACATTAATCCAAGTAGTCCCTGGTTAAATGATTGCGTTGATTTATTTTTAGGGTTGTATCAAACCCATGGGAAAAATCATGTCGGTTATAAAAGAGAAGTAACCCCTGATTATCATATGAGATTCTTGAAAAGTAGGTTAACATATGATAATCCAAGTGCAGATAGTCTGCTTGTTCCAGGGGCAGATTATTATTGGGAAGAAAAATTTCCTTCAGGTTATATTATAGAAGCTAAAATATCTTTCCAGGATATAGCTAATAAAAGAAGAGCTACTTCCACTGACCCCGTATTTGTTGCTAAAGAAGGAATGGAAATTCCAATTGACTTTGAAATAAGTGATGCTGATAATGCCGATAGAGAAGGGCAGTTAGATTATTCCAAAGAAGCTGATGGAAATTCTTATCAAGATGTTACAAAATGGGCTGCCACTTTCATTGGCAATAAAACTGTTGGTGTAAACGATAATCCATTAACAGTTAATTCTTTCAGTTTAGATCAAAATTATCCAAATCCGTTTAACCCTACTACTCAGATTAGATACTCTATAGCTAAAGCGGGTTTAGTCAACATTAAAGTCTATGACATTCTTGGACGTCAGGTAGCAGAACTAATAAATCACAATCAAGGCGCCGGTGAATACACAGTAAACTTTAATGCAAGCAATTTAACATCCGGAGTTTATATTTATAAAATCCAAAGCGGATCATTTACAGCAACAAAGAAAATGATGCTGCTTAAATAATCTATTAAAATACTGGGCAGTCTTAATTTAGGCTGCCCAATAATTTCTTACAAGTTTTAAATATATAGCAATTATTAAAATCATTTAGTTTTATCAAAAAAATTTCAAAATAACATCTGGCAAGTCTTATGAACAGAATCTTACTTTTAATTGGGGTGAAAGACATTAAAAAAGTATCACAACTTCTTTTAATTCTTACTTTATTATTACCACTAAACGCTTTGAATGCTGGAACTACCGGAAAAATCTCGGGGAAAATAGTTGATAAAGAAACAAGCGAACCAATATTAGGCGCTAATATTCTAATCGAAGGAACTTACTTCGGGGCAGCTGCTGATGTTGATGGGTATTATTATATGAATAATATTCCTCCAGGAAAATATACTGTTATAGCTAGCGCAGTCGGTTTTCATAAAGTAAGGGTTGAAAACGTTGCAGTTAGAATTGACTTAACCACTTCACTTGATATAGAACTTACTTCAGAAGCTATAAACATAGGTGAAATTGTTATTCAAGCTAAAGCCCCGCTAATTACAAAGGATTTAACTTCTTCATCTGCAATCGTATCTTCAGAAGATATTAAGATGATGCCGGTTGAAAATATTAGCCAGGTGATCAACTTACAAGCTGGTGTTGTAGCAGGCCATTTTAGAGGGGGAAGGTCTGATGAAGTAGCATATCTTGTTGATGGTGTACCTGTAAATGATGCTTTTAATGGAAGTTCAGCATTAACCGTTGAGAATAATTCAGTTAGAGAGCTTGAAGTAATTAGCGGAACGTTTAACGCTGAATATGGAAAGGCACTTTCTGGAATTGTTAATATTGTTACCAAAGATGGTTCACAAAGGTACGAAGGTTTCGCTTCTGCTTATGTTGGTAATTATTTCACAACTCACAACGACATTTTCTATAATCTAAATAAAGTAAACACAAATGGTCCAAAAGATTTGCAATTCGGTTTTAGCGGCCCGACAAAAATTTTAAACGGTCTAACATTTTTTTTAACGGGCAGGTATTTTAAAAGTGATGGTTATATGTATGGAAGAAGATTTTACAACAATGACGATAAAGCTCCAATCACGTTTTCTGAATTTCCAGATTTCTTTATTAACAGAAATACTGGCGACAGTGCATATGTGGCAATGAACCCGGAAGAGAATAAATCATTTAATGGTAAATTAACATATGGACTGGAAAAATGGAAAATTAATTACAGCTTATATTGGGATGATCATTGGAACAAATATTATAACCATGGTTATAGGTTTGCCCCAGATGCAATTAAAAATCATTATCGAACAAACATTAGTAATAATCTGCAAATATCATTCTTCCCCACACAAAGTACATTTGTTACTTTAAAATTAGCTACAAATTTAAATAAGTATAGCGGATATTTATATCCAAATGAATTCGATTCGCGCTATGTTGATCCTAATATTTCAACTCCATTAACAAGCTACACTTTTAATTATGGTGGAAATGAAACTGACAGATATAATCGTTCGACACAAACTAATATTGCAATATTTGCAATTGAATCTCAGGTGAGTAAAGAACATAAAATCAAATTGGGTGCTGAGTATACCAATTATAAAATATATAATGAATGGAAAAATATAAAAAACCAAACAGAAGGCCAGATTTTAGTGGATTCCACTGGGAATCCAGTATTGGACCAATATGGGGAAAGTATTCCGATATTTACTATAGGTTATACAAATCCTAGAACCGGACTGCATGAGAAATATGAAGTAAAACCTTATGAGTTTTCCGCATATATTCAAGATAAGATGGAATATGATATCATGATTATAAATGCAGGTGTAAGATTTGATTATTTTGATCCTAATACCACATTGCCAGTTGATATTAGGAATCCTTTAAATAATCCAAATTTTCCAGGAGCATTTCAAACTAGAAAGGCAAAAACAGAATATCAGGTAAGCCCGCGATTAGGTGTATCATTTCCGATTACAACCGAAGGAGCTATTCACTTTTCATATGGCCATTTTTTCCAGATACCAACTTTCGAAAATTTATATACTAATAATGCCTATGTTGTTGACCAAACCAGCGGTGTTAATAATATAATCGGCAACCCTGAATTGAAAGCACAAAAAACAGTGAAGTATGAATTAGGCATTCAACAAGTACTTTTCCCGAATATTTCTTTAGATATGTCAGTTTACTATAGTGACATTAGAAATCTTTTAGGAACTGAAATTCTTAATACTTATGAAGGATTTTCTTTTGCAAGATATATAAACAGAGATTACGGAAACGTTAAAGGTTTAGTAGTAACGCTTGAGAAAAGATACTCAGATATGTTTAGTGCAAAAGTAGATTATACTTACCAGGTTGCACAAGGCAATGCTTCTGATCCTAATCAAGTTTTCAACAACAGCCAATCTGATCCGCCAGTTGAAACCACAAAAAAATTAGTTCCATTAAATTGGGATCAATCATCCACTCTTAATATTTCATTAACTGTTGGTGATCCTTTAGACTGGACCACAGGTTTAATTTTTAGTTATGGTTCCGGAACGCCTTACACTGAAGATTCAAGATATACGAGGGGACTACGCTTTGAAAACAATGGCACCAAACCCACATCTATGAACGTTGACTTAAAAGGAACAAAGAATTTTGATGTATTTGGTTTAACATTTAATACTTACCTGCTCATTTATAATTTATTTGACATAAAGAATGAGTATGGTGTAAGTGCTTCAACAGGCCGCGCAGGAATTGATTTACGTGCCGAAGAATACACGAGCACTCTATACGGCTTAAATACAAAACATGAATATTTATTAAACCCACAAGACTATTCAGCACCAAGACAGATAAGACTTGGGTTTGGGGTAGGATTTTAATTTAAATGGAGCTTGAAATGAATAGACGGTTAACATATTTCATTTTGATATTTTTCACAAGTGTAACTGTTTTTGCGCAGGTGACTCCTCAGACACAAGCGTTTCGAGATGAACCGCATGGTGATAAAACATTTCGAAAAAAAGGAACTATGAATGGAAACCTGGTACAAACAATTTTTAGAAATGATGGACAAATAGGAACATGGAGTTCAGGTGGATATCCTGGCCCATCCGGTGAATGGCCAAAAGGAACCCAGCATAATTATCTTGATGGATGTACGCCTTTAGTCGTTTCTAAAGTTATTGCTCCAGGAAATAATCAAGTAATTCATCCTGTTGAGTGTTCTTATAGAGAAGAAGTGGATAGCGACCCTGTAACTGGACAACTTTGGGTAACAGAACCTGTCCCAGGTTATGCTGCCGAATCATCTGAGGAACCGGCAATCAGTACAAAACCTTTAACTTGGCCCAGTACATGGCCTAGAAGTCTCTCAAATATAGACCCCAGCTGGGATGGATTTTGGTACGGTTATTTTGGTCGTGGTGTTCAGAATGCAGACTTCGAAACTTTTTTTGTTATGGATGATTCGCAGGACAAAGAGTTTACACGCGCTCCATATAAATACTATCCGATTGCTTCTGATTCGGGAAGAGGTGGTTTAGGTTTGAGGATGGAAATTAGGGGTTTTCAATGGTCACATGTATTAGCAGAAGATATAATTTTCTGGCATTACGATATAGTAAATCTTTCAGATGTTGATTATGATTCCACGATGTTCGGTTTTTATTGTGATACAGGAGTAGGCGGTTATGATGATGGCGGCGATGATAATGCTTCTTATGATACTAAATTGGATTTGGCATATGCATTTGACAGTGATGGTCAGGCACCTCCAAACAATTGGAAAACTGGTTATATAGGTTATGCATTTTTGGAAAGCCCAGGCAATGCATTTAATAGTATAGATGATGACGAAGATGGAATAATAGATGAACGCAGAGATGATAACAAAGATAATGATAATGATTGGAAACCTTTTACAGATTTAAATGGCAATGGTAAATGGGACCCTGATAACAAAGAACCGTTAAACGATGATGTTGGTAAAGATGGAGTTGGCCCGTTCGATAGACAATATAACGGTCCTGATGAAGGTGAAGGCGATGGAGTTCCAACTCATGGCGAACCTAATTATGATGAAACTGATAAAGATGAATCCGATCAAATAGGTTTGACAAGTTTAGCAATTGAAAGATTAGAGAATAAGGGGACAACAGCTATATGGCCAAAAAATGATGAGGTGATTTGGCAAAAAATGAATAGAGGAAGTTTTGATACTACTATTCAAAAGACTAATATTCAAATACTCTTTGGTTCAGGCCCATTTCCTCTTAAACGAAATTTAAGAGAAAGATTTTCAGTTGCAATAGTTTTTGGAAGTGATTATGATGATATGGTTTTTAATAAAGAAACTGTCCAGCAGATTTATAATGCAAACTATAACTTTTCGCAGCCGCCGTACAAACCAACTTTGCATGCTGTTGCAGGAAATAAAAAAGTCTTTCTTTATTGGGATGATATATCCGAATCATCGTACGATAGATTTTTAGCTAAACAAGATTTTGAAGGCTATCTAATTTATAGAAGTGAAGAACCTGAATTTAATGACATTAAAGTAATTACTGATTCGAAAGGTGACGCAAAATATTGGAAGCCTATTGCTCAATTTGATGTTAAGGATAGCATAAGCGGTTCCGACCCAATTGGTATCAATGGCGCTCATTTCTGGATGGGAAATAATTCTGGATTACAGCATTCATTTATTGATACTAATGTGGTTAATGGTACAACATATTATTATGCATGTGTAGCTTATGATATGGGAGATCCTAAATATGGAACTTCCGGTTTAACTCCAACAGAAACTTCAAAAATTATACAATCCGATGTAGGTGGAAATATTATTTTTACGGATATCAATTGTGCTGTGGTGGTTCCAAATGCACCCGCTGCGGGGTACAAACCTCCCGAAATTAATGGAGACTTTACTAAAGTTGCTGAAGGTTTAGGAACCGGAAATTTAGGTATAACTGTTTTGGATGGTACTTTAATAAAAGATGGTGCTGTATATAAAGTTAATTTTAATTCAGACGGCGATACATTGAATGTGGAATATAAAACAACTTCATATTCAATTATTAGAGAATATAATTCTACTACCGAAACGGTAGTTTCCGGTATAGATTCATCTTCATTTGGCGCCAACAAATTTAGTCCTCCATTTGATGGATTAGCTGTTTCAGTAAGAAATGCTGATTCCGTTAGTGTTAACATGGATCAAAGCGGCTGGGTAAAAGGTTTCAGCAATTATTTAATGCCAATCTCTGCAGACAAAAGCAGTCCTAATCGAGATCTTGCTTGGCCAGCAGACTATGAAATAGAATTCCTTTCTGATTTTACTAACACAACTCCACTCAGTAAAATGCCGATTAATTTTAAGGTTACTAATCTTACAGATGGGCGCGAGGTCAAAGCAGAAGTTTTTGATAATAATGGCACGAAACAATTCGATGCAGGCGATGATATTGTAATTATTGAGTATGTCGGAACACAATATAGATTGACTTGGAGAATCGGTTATTCTGAAGATGTAAATGCTCCTTATTCAGCACCGCCGGTTGCAGGAGATATTTTCAGAATCACAACTAACAAGCCCTTTTTGAAAGGAGACTATTTTACGTTTTCAACCCAGTCTAGCAAAGTTGATATTGCCTCGGCACAAGGGGACTTAGACAAAATTGATGTAGTTCCAAATCCCTACATTTCAGCAGACAAGTGGGAAAAGAGAAATGTTAGTCAGACTGGAAGAGGCGAACGAAGAATTGATTTTACAAATTTGCCGACCAATTGTACTGTTCGCATTTATACTGTTAACGGCGCCTTAGTTAAGACTCTTCATAAAGATTCATCACCAACAAACGGTTCCTTATCGTGGAACCTTGTTACGGAAGACGGAATGGATATAGCCTACGGACTCTATATTTATCATGTGGATGCGCCAGGCATTGGTGAAAAAATCGGCAAATTTGCAATAATTAAGTAGAGACGGAGAATTAAAATGAAAAATAAAATAATAACAATTACCTTATCACTAATTTTAACAACGTCTTTATTTTCACAAGATTTTGTTTCTAACGTTTCCAAAAGAGGCACAGTTGCTGCTCCCTTTTTATCAATTGGACAAGGAACCAGAGCAAGTGGTATGGGAGGCGCATATGTTGCTGTTGCTGATGACCCGAGTGCTCTGTATTGGAATCCAGCCGGAATTACAAAACTTCAAGGTGCTGGTTTTTTAGTTGACCATACTCAATGGATTGCCGATATCAATTATAATTTTCTTGCATTCACGTATAATTTAGGTGATCTTGGGACAATCGGGGCAAGTTTTACCTCTTCAGACTACGGAGATATGAAAGTTACAACAGTTGATCAGCCTGAAGGAACTGGTGAAACATTTACAGTAAAAGACGCAGCATTTAGCCTTGCCTGGGCAATTCAATTGACGGATAATTTTTCAATTGGTTTCAATCCAAAATTTGTTTATCAAAATATTTGGAAAATGTCTGCATCAGCAATTGCACTTGACATGGGCGTTCAATACGTAACCCCGTTCGATGGAATCGTGCTTGCCATGTCAATCTCAAACTTCGGTACTAAAATGCAGTTACAGGGCAACTCGGCTTTGGTATTATACGATCCTGATCCTAACAGCAGTGGAAATAACGGAAACATTCCTGCCTACCTGCAAACCGATACCTGGGAATTGCCGTTAAATTTTAGGGTAGGATTAGCTTATGAACCAGTTAAAACTGATATGCATAGAATAACATTAGGTGTTGATGCATTACACGTCAGCGATAATTACGAGAGTGTAAATGTGGGTGGAGAATATACATTTGAAAATATTTTAAGTTTACGCGGCGGTTATAATTCCTTATTCTTAAAAGATTCAGAAGAGACTTTTTCTTTAGGCGCCGGTATTCAGCAGTTACTGCTAGGAAATATTGCAATTAGATTTGATTATGCTTATCAAGATTTCGGAAGATTGTCTAATGTTCAAAAATTTTCACTTATGGTAACATTCTAGGATAATAGAATATGCGAGACAATTAAATGGAGAAAAGTGAAAAATTAACAAAAGTTATTTCAATTATATTCTTTTATATTCTTTT
>CAZRMA010000090.1:0-11182 GCA_964600655.1 uncultured Ignavibacteriaceae bacterium | reverse complement strand
ATTTAAGTCCAAATATAAAAATTTATTTTTATTTGTTTTTGCGTATAAATCCCTTTAAGTTTTCTAAATAAATTTTCTGAAAATTTTCAGAGGAGAAAGAAATTGTTAATAGCCGTTCCAAAAGAAATACTTTCCGGTGAAAATCGAGTTGCAATTGTTCCTGATGTTACAGCCAAGTTGATTAAAGACGGATACGAGATTCATATTGAAAAAGATGCAGGTTTGAATGCTGGATTCACAAATGAAGCATACAAAGCAGTAGGAGCAAAAATAATTGAAAATACTGAAGAATTATTTGCTTCGGGAGACATAATTTTAAAAGTTCAGCGTCCTTTGCACAATGAAGCTTTAAATAAGAATGAAATTGACCTAATTAAAAAAGATGCGCTTTTAATTACTTTTCTTTACCCGCTATACTATTTTGATGTAGCAAAAAAATGTGCTGAAAAGGGAATAAATGTTATTTCAATGGATTTCATTCCGCGTACTACTCTTGCTCAAAAAATGGATGCATTAAGCTCCCAGGCTAACCTTGCCGGTTATAAATCAGTTTTAATGACAGCTAATCAGCTTGGTAAAATTTTCCCATTGATGATGACCGCCGCCGGAACTATTTCTCCCGCCAGAGTAGTAATAATGGGTGCGGGAGTAGCAGGCCTTCAAGCATTAGGCACTGCAAAAAGATTGGGTGCAATAGTCGAAGTTTCAGATATTCGTCCAAGTGTTAAAGACGAAGTTAAAAGCTTAGGCGGCAGGTTTATTGAAGTTGAAACAGACGAAAATATGCAGGATGCCGGTGGTTATGCAAAAGAAGCATCTGCAGAATTCTTGCAGAAACAAAAGGATTTGATTTTTAAACATGTTACGGAAGCTGATATTGTTATAACAACTGCATTAGTTCCGGGCAAAAAAGCTCCTGTTTTAATTACTGAAGAGATGGTAAAAAAAATGAAGCCGGGCAGCGTTATATTAGATATGGCGGTTGAATTTGGCGGTAACTGTGAAGTAAGTGAAAAAGATAAGACTTTAAAAAAATATGGAGTTACAATAATTGGGGAACCAAATATTCCAAGCTTAATTCCAACTCATTCCAGTGAAATGTATTCTAAAAATATTTTAGGCTTACTCCAGCATATCGGTAAAGAAGGCAAAGTTGAATTAAACCTTGAAGACGAAATAGTTAAAGGTTCGTTAATAACTCATAACGGTGAAGTTATTAATCAAAGAATTAAAGAATTATTATAATTAAAAGGGACAATTATGGAAGGTAATTTCTTAATGTTGATTTATGTATTCGTACTGGCAATTTTTGTCGGTTTTGAATTGATAACCAAAGTGCCGCCAACATTACATACTCCGCTCATGTCAGGCTCAAATGCAATTTCCGGGATTACAATTGTCGGTGCTTTACTTAGTGCCGGAATGGAGCAATTTACCATAAGCACAATTCTTGGTTTAGTAGCTGTGATCTTCGCAATGATAAATGTTGTTGGAGGATTTTTAGTTACTGACAGAATGCTTAAAATGTTCAAAAAGAAGTGAGTAAAAAATGAATGTTATTATAGAAATATCTTATCTGATCTCATCAATATTTTTCATTTTCGGAATAAAAAAATTAGGTTCTCCTAAAACTGCAAGAACGGGTAATCTTTATGCTTCCATCGGTATGGCTATTGCTATTATTGTTACTCTTCTTGACAGGAATGTATTGACTTATGAATGGATAATTATTGGGGTTATCATCGGATCAGCCATCGGTGCAATTATGGCTATTAAAATTCCAATGACTGGAATGCCTCAAATGGTTGGTTTACTAAATGGATTTGGAGGCGGGGCTTCTTTATTAGTTGCAATGTCTGAATTTTATAAACTCAGCCCCTTTATTCCAGTTGACACCGGGATAGCTATTGTCCTCAGCTTACTTATCGGCAGTGTTACTTTTACAGGCTCTATGATTGCTTTTGGTAAGCTTCAAGGATTAGTCACTGGTAAAGTAGTAAAATATCCGGGCCAGCATCCTTTAAACGCACTATTGCTGCTAGCAGTAATCGTTGCTGGAATAATTATAGTTATTAATCCTGGTAATGCTCTGCTTGTATTGATTGTAGTTATTGTGTCTTTAATTCTAGGTGTGTTGTTGGTTCTTCCAATTGGCGGCGCAGATATGCCGGTAGCAATTTCGTTATTAAATTCTTATTCTGGAATAGCTGCATCAACTACCGGATTTGTATTGAGGAATAATGAATTAATAATTGCCGGTGCGTTAGTCGGTGCTTCAGGTATAATTTTAACTTTGATCATGTGCCGTGGAATGAACCGCTCCTTGATGAATGTTTTGCTGGGTGGATGGAGTTCCGCCGGAAATACTACTGTTGCGGACTCTGGCGAAGCACCAAAAGGCAATGTGAAATCAGTTGATGTTGAAGAAGCCGCAATGATTTTTGATTCTGCATCAAGTGTTATAATCGTACCAGGTTACGGAATGGCTGTAGCTCAGGCACAGCATTCTGTAATGGATTTAATGACACAGCTTGAAAAAAAGAATATTCAAGTCCGGTTTGCTATTCACCCTGTTGCCGGAAGAATGCCCGGTCACATGAATGTGTTGCTTGCCGAAGCAAACGTTCCCTATGATAAACTTTTTGCATTAGAAGATATTAATGATGATTTCAATAATACTGATGTTGTGTTGATCATCGGGGCAAATGATGTGGTAAATCCGGCTGCAAGAAATAATCCTGCCAGCCCTATTTACGGAATGCCAATACTAAATGTTGATTATGCAAAAACTGTAATCATAAATAAAAGATCATTAAATCCTGGCTATGCAGGTATAGATAATGAATTATTCTTCTATCCAAATGCATTAATGTATTTCGGAGACGCAAAGGATGCCATTTCAAAACTGGCAACTGAGATCAAGAATCTATAAGATTAAAAATTAAAGTTATAATCCCCTGCACTCAGGGGATTTTTTATGCCCAAATTATTAAATGCATAATAGCTTATAATCTATTATATTTAATCAATCTACTTATATAATTTCTCGTCAAATGAAAAAAAATCTTGTTTTACTGTTATTGTTGATTATTTATAGCAATTCATTTTCTCAAGCGAACAATTTTGATGTTGGTAATTTTTCTTTTACACTAAATAATGCGGTTTTGTCAGCATTGAAGGACGATTCATTAATCTATATAAAAAATTTTATAAACCCTGCCATTGATTCAACTGATCTTGATAACGACGGGATAAATGAATTAGAAATAATAGATTCAACAAACTCATCCGGGCAGGCATTTTATACTATTTACATTTATTCAACTTTGGATTCTTTTTATTTAGCTGATTCAATTTATTCAGGAATCACAATGCCATACCTGGCTGAATCGGAAGACGTTAGCGGGAAAATAATTGTTACCGGCAGTCCTTTTTTTGATCACTATAATGATGAAAGCGGGACTAGTTTCAGTCCTATTAACTGCTGGAATTATGAAAGTGGAGAAGTGTTCGATGTTAACGATGAAGTCTATGATTTGTTTATGGACGAAAATGATCCAATTATAGATTACCTTGACAACTATTTTCAATTGAAAGAATATAATTGTACAAATAGCAAAGAAGTATTAGGTGCTATTGTAACAGCCTACACAAACTATATTCATGCCGGTGAAGAATCTGCCGCACAACAGTTTTTTTCAACCTACTATTATTGTCTTGATGCTGAAAACTTTAAAAAAGAATTAAACAGTGAACTTAAAAGGTAAGTAAAATGAAAATGGATTGGAATGAATTTATAGGTAAAACCTTAAATGTAGTTTTACATGAGAATTATGGAGCTACTGTTGATCCCAACGGAGATACGCCTCTTTATGAAATTGTATTTAAAACCGGTAAGCTGACTGCGGTTTATGATGATGGTATTTTATTAGAAACCACTCGTGAAAATCATCAGATTAGAATTTTCATCCCTCATCAATCAATTAAATGTGTTGAGATTTTTAATCTTTAAATCAAATGGAATCAAGGGAAAATTTTTGAAATTAATCGTTTCAGCTCTTTTATTTGCCGCAACTACTTCTGTATTTATTTACCCTGCAAGTATCAAAATTAAAAGTTTAAAATCTTTTAGTGATAATAAAATTGCTTTACCCGTAATTTTGATTGGGGAACAAACCGATAGCTATTTAAATATTGAATTTGATATTGAATCGGAGTCCATTCCAACATTAAAAATAGTATTTAGATTTTGTGATAAAAATTGGAACCCGACAGATAATGTTTTTCTATCAAACTTTGGTCAGAATGTTTCGACAGAATTGGATGTCTATAATTTACCCACAACCGTCGAAGGTGCCAGATATGGGTATTCCGGGAGCTTTCCCGATGAAAAAGGATACGTTACTTTTCCATTTTCAGGTAAATGGAAATTTTTTATCACCGATTCATATGATACATCATTAGTATATGCTTCGGGTAGATTTTTCGTTGTTAAACAAGAATTAAATTTAAATGTGAATCTGAAAAAACAACTGATGGAAGATAAAGTTTATTTCCCACAAGACTTAGCAAGGGTATTTAATTTAACAGCTAGTTTTAACCTTCCTGATGAAATGTTTCCTAATTTTGTTGATCACGTTGAAATTTTAGAAAACAAAAAACTCGACTATCCTATTTTAATCGATCGTAATTTTAATACAGATTACCGCCAGTATTATTGGGATGGTAATAGAAGTTTTTCATTTTCCGCAAAGGATATAAGGCCGGGCAACGAATACCGCGAAACAGATTCAAGAAATACTAATAAATTCAATTCAAAAAATATTAAAGCTCAGTTTGATGGACTGGAATACTCAAGATTTTTTACAATCGGAAACAAAGACCTAAATGGTAGTTTTCTTTTAACAAATTCGCGAAACGATTTTGCATCTTATTTAAATGTTACTTTTTCAATAAGGCCGCCTGATCCTTCTTTTGGAGATATTTATCTGGTTGGAGCTTTTAATAATTGGATCGTTTCACCGGAATATAAGATGGATAATTCAGGCGGGGTTTATTCTGAAACCATTGAATTAAAAAGGGGAATATATGATTACCAATATGTGACAGCTGACTATATTAATAATCAAATTAAAAATATTGATTGGCTGACTCTCGAAGGGAACAATTGGCAAACAACCAATGAATATTATATATTTCTTTTTTATAATGATCCAAATTATGGTGGATACGATAGAATAATTGCATATAAAAAAATTTTAAGTAAGTAGTTATGGAAAAAGTAAAAATTGGAGTAATAGGCACAGGCCATCTCGGTAAGCTTCACATAAAAATGCTTAACTCGATTGATAATTGTGAACTGATAGGAATTTATGATTCAAATAAATCGCAATCTGAATCTGCTTCCAAAGAATTTGATGTTAAGGCGTTTGATAATCTTGAAGAACTTTTAAGTAAAGTCAAATGTGTATCTATTGCAGCTACAACAAGCGCGCATTATGAACTATCAAAAAATTGTTTAAATAATGGGATTCCTGTATTTGTTGAAAAGCCAATTACTGCAACGATTGAGCAAGCAGAAGAAATTGTAAAAATTGCCTCTGAAAAAAAATTGAATCTTCAAGTAGGACATATTGAAAGATTTAATCCTGCTTTAATTTCACTTGAAGAATATTTACTTGAACCAATGTTTATTCAAACTGACAGGCTTGCACAATTTAATCCGCGTGGGACGGATGTAGCAGTTGTGCTGGATTTAATGATTCATGATATTGATATCATTTTAAGCCTGGTTAAAAGTAAAGTTAAACATGTTGAGGCAAGCGGGGTTGCTGTGGTTTCAGATTCACTGGATATAGCTAATGCCAGAATTCAATTTGAAAATGGAGCAGTTGCAAATGTTACTGCAAGTCGTATTTCTCAGAAGAAAATGAGAAAGATGAGAATTTTTCAGAGAGATAATTATATAGCTTTAGATTTTATCACAGGGGTTTCTGAAGTTTACCGTTTAATACCTGCCGGCAAAAAAAGTGAGACATCAAATATTTCATTTGGTGAAATTGGAATTGGCGATAAGAAAAAACAAATAGTATATGAGCAGCCGGAGATAAAAGAAGTAAACGCTTTAAAATATGAGCTTCAGCTTTTTGTAAATTCTATTTTGAATAAAATACCCCCGGTCGTTTCCGGCGAAGACGGACTTCGTGCATTAAAAGTTGCACAAATAATCATGAAGAAAATTGAAGAATCCAAAGTGAATTAAAATATTTTAGGAGATTATTGATGAAAAATAAGTTTATAGCATTATTGATTTTATTTGCTTTTTCAAATATTAGCTGCAGCGTGTACAATACGCTCGTCAATTTGTCCAGATTAAAATTTAAATTAGGGAATGTAAATGGATTTGCTGTTAACGGAATTCCAATTTCCAATAAATCTAAACTAAGCGACTTCAGTTTGACTGAAGGATTAAAATTAACTTCTTCATTTGCTCAGGATAAGTTACCTGTTTCGTTTACTTTGAATGTTGATGCTCTAAACCCTAACGACGGCACAGGCGGAACAAAGCAAAGCACAGCTACATTAAAGTCTTTTCCATGGCGGTTACTAATTAATGATAAAGAAACAATCTCGGGAAATATTGGAGCTCCGGTTGTAATACCCGGGACAGGGCAAACTTCGATTATTCCGTTACAAATAAATCTGGATCTATTAACTTTTTTTAAAGATAAATCGTATAACGATATAATAAATTTAGTTTTAACTTTAGGTGGGAAAGGCAGTTCTTCCTCTAAATTTACTCTGTATGCACAGCCAACCGTGACTTCGCCGTTTGGTGATATTAAATATCCAAATGAATTAAAAATTGTCGATCACCAATTTACCAACTAAAATTTGTTTAAATTATGTATCAAAGTGCATCAGGTAAATTTGTTTGCCTGATGCACATTTGTTTTATTTGTACGTCTAACTTTAACAATTTTTAGAGGCTTCATGTCTAAAACAGAAAAATTTGCAATCGGTGTTGATTTAGGTGGAACAAATGTCAAAGTTGGGATAGTCTCTCAAAAAGGGAAGATCATAAATAAAACCTCGTTAAAGACGGAAGCAGATGGCGGACCCAAAAAAGTTTTTTCCCAAATTTCAAATGGTATAAATGAACTTCTGAACAAAAATAAATTGAAGATAAAAGGAATTGGAATTGGGTCACCTGGTGTTGTATCAATAAAAAAAGGCACGGTTGAAAATCCGCCAAACCTGCCTGGATGGGGAAAAGTTAAGCTGGCCAAATTGTTTGAAAAAGAATTCAAGCTTCCAGTGCATATTGAAAATGATGCAAATGCTGCTGCAATTGGAGAGATGATTTTTGGTGCCGGTAAAAAATATTCATCATTCATTATGATAACTCTTGGTACCGGAGTTGGCGGGGGAATTATTATGAACAATAAAATATTTAGAGGTGAAAATGGTGTTGCCGGCGAAGTCGGGCATACAACAATCGATTTTAAAGGAGACCGATGCAAATGCGGTTCATTTGGTTGTATTGAGACATTTGTTGGTAACAATTATTTGATTAGAAGAGTCTATAAAGAATTACAGGATCATAAAGATTCTTTAATCTGGAAATTAATTGATGAAGATTTTAATAACTTAACTCCTAAAGTTATTCATAATGCTGCAGAACAAAATGATGAATATGCTAATTTGGTTATAAATAATATGGGCATACAGCTTGGTTCGGCTTTGGCGTCAGTAAGTAATTTACTTGACATAAGTACTTTTATTATTGGAGGCGGTATAGCTGGTTTTGGAACATCTCTTTTTGATGCGACACAGCAAAGCTTGCATGAAAGAGTATTAAAAACATTAAAATCTCGAATAAAGGTGATCCCGGCTAAGTTAAGGAATGATGCTGGAATACAGGGCGCATCGGCGTTGGTCTTTTATAAATCGTAGTTTTCATTTTGAGGGTGAGAAAAGCAATTTGTATGAAATTATTATTAGTAAATGTACTTTTAATTATTTTCGCTTTACCGATTTTTCCGCAGGTTATTAATACTGTTGTTTTACCCCATGACACATTAACAACTTTTTCTTCTGATTCATTATCTATAAAAGATACTACATCACAAAATAGAAGTGATGTCGATACCGTTATTTATGCCTCCGCTTCAGATTCCCTGGTTTTTTTTATTCAGCAAAAGAAGATGGATATTTATGGTGATGCCTCATTAAAGTATAAAGATACTGATTTAAAAAGTGCCAACATTTCAATTGATTTTAAAACAAATAATGTAGATGCTTCCGGTGTTCCATCTGATTCCGTTCCTGATAAATATGTTCACACGCCTGTGCTTTCGGAAAATGGAGAAACATACGAAGGCCTGCGCATGAAATATAATTTTAAAACACTTCGAGGTTATATCACTTCTGCGGGTACTGAAAGCGAAGGAGCATATTATACCGGTGAAAAAATTAAGAAGGTAAATAAAGATACGTATTATATTCAAGATGGGTATTATACGACTTGCAAGCAAGATACTCCTCATTATTATTTTTATTCACCTGAGATGATGGTGGTTAATAAACAGCAGTTAGTTGCTAAATGGCTCTGGCTGTACTTTGGAGGAGTCCCTTTTCCAATTCCTTTACCATTTGCAGTATTTCCAATTCAATCAGGAAGAAGATCCGGAATTTTACCGCCTGCTTTTGGAAATGATGCAACATATGGATTTTACTTTTCACGATTCGGATATTTTTGGGCAATTAACGACTATATCGATTTAAATTTAACAGCAGATTACTATACTCGTGGGAGTTACAATTTAAATAGCAGGTTTAGGTATGCAAAACGATATAATTTTAGCGGCAATTTAGAGGCGTCTTATATAAAATATGTGAATGGATTAAAAAACGATCCTGATAGAAGTGAGAATATTGACTGGAAATTAAGTTGGAGGCATAATCAAAATATTAATCCAACATTAAGTTTTAACGCTAATATTGACTTTGAATCCGGGATAAATTCAAGAAGAAACATTTCTGATATTAATGAACAGTTGACAAAAAATATTGTCTCCAGTGCAACACTGCATAAAACCTGGGATGAATCCGGCAACAGTTTGTCTTTGAGTTATCAACGGAATCAGGATTTAAAGACCGGTAATATTAGTGAAGTACTTCCTAATTTAACTTTCAGTATGTCACAAAAATATCCCTTTAGAAGTAAAAATAGTGTTGGATCGCAAAAATGGTATGAGTTGATCGGATTTAATTATAATGCAAGGTTTCAAAATAATAGGAATAAAACTGATGGCGATTTAAAAATTAGAGGGGGAATACAGCACAGTTTTTCAGCCAGCGCATCGCCGAAGTTAGGTTATGTCAGCATTACACCAAACTTCAGCTATACCGAAAGATGGTATAACAAAAGAATTGAAATGCATTCCGCCGGAGTTGATTCAGCAGGGAATGACAGCATAGTAACTAATGACGTTAAGGAAATTAATTTTGTGAGAACATTCAGTACAGGCGTTTCTGCTTCAACGAAATTTTTCGGTATCTTCCAGCCCAATATTTTGGGAATCAGTGCCATAAGGCATACAGTTCAGCCTTCAATATCGTATTCTTACACGCCGGATTTTTCTAAACCGGCTTGGGGATACTATGATTCATATGTTAATTCAAAAGGACAAACAATTAAGTATAATAAATTTCAAAGAGAAATTTTTGGAAGCCCTTCCAGCGGTGAATCTCAATCAATAAATTTTTCGTTGTCAAATATATTTGAAATGAAAACTCAGGTGGATCCAACCGATACAACAGCAAAGGAAAAGAAAATTCAACTGCTTAATTTAAGTGCCGGAATAGGATATAACCTTGCCGCTGATAGCGTTAAGTTTTCTGATTTATCACTTAGTTATAGAACTCAAGCAGGTGATTGGCTGAGCTTTAATGGAAGTTCCAGATTTACATTATATGATGTAAATGAACGTGGAAGTAGAATTAATAAATTCTTAATTAATGAGGGCAAAGGTCTTCTAAGAATGACAAATTTTAATTTTTCAGTTTCAACAACTCTCTCTGGAGAAAAATTGAAATCTAAAGATACTGCTGAACAAGATAGCCTTAATGAAGAAGATCAATTTGTGCTGGATCAATCTGAAAGGAATCTTTACCAAGGTATCTATTCGGAAAAAGAAGCAAACTTTTCTATACCATGGGATGTCTCTTTAACTTATACTTATACTAAAAGCAGTCCGACTCCTTTAAGTTCTATTAGTTATTCGAACATAAATGCTTCTTTAAACTTCAACCTTACTCCTCAATGGAAAATATCGTTTACTGGCAGCTACGATTTCGATCGTAAAGAATTTGCAGCTCCGCAAATTAAAATATCCCGTGACCTTGATTGCTGGCTAATGAATTTTACATGGAACCCAATCGGAACATATCGTGGATACAGATTCGAAATTAGGGTAAAAGCCTCTCAGCTTCAGGATTTGAAAATAACCAAGCGCGGCGAATTCTATAACGGAAGATAATTAATATTTAAGCTTGAAATTTATTTAACAGAAAAGTTAATATGCTTCATTATATAATTGACGGAAATAATTTAATAGGAAAGATTAAGCAGATTGTGAGCCTTCAGAATAAAGACAAGCAAGCTGCCAGAGAGAAGTTAGCTTTTAATATTGACAAATATTTTATTTCTAAGAAAGCTAAGGTTACATTGCACTTTGACGGATTTGAAAACTCGCCTATTAAAACACAAAGAATAAAAATTATGTATTCCGAAGACAAAACAGCCGATCAAAAAATTAAGAAGCAAATTGAAGATTCTAAATCACGTAAGCAGTTAATAGTGGTTTCCTCTGATAATAACATCAAAGAATTTGCAAGAGTATGCAGCGCTAAAACTATATCAAGCGAAGATTTCGGTTTTGAAATTAAAAAGGGAAATAATATAAACGAAGAAGCTGAAAGAATTAAGTCGATCGACAACGTGGATGAATTCAAAAGAATATTTAATGTTAAATGAACTATTAATTAGTTCTTATATTTTCAAAAAGTTGTTCGAAAATTCAAAGTTACACTTGGCGGGAGATTAACATTTTGAGTAACTCCGGCTGATATATTCCAGCTTACTTCCTGTGAATTTCTTTTATTATAAGCTGATACT